>CAZRTO010000052.1:0-8655 GCA_964603025.1 uncultured bacterium
GTTCGCATACAAAGATTATCGCATAAATGGCCGAATGTGTGCTATAATACAAATGTCGAGTTTAATGATTACCGTGTAAAAAGCGTCTGCATCTTTTTCTTGAGCGAATCCTTAAAAAGTTCCTCAGCAGTCATTAACCAGCAGAAAAAATAAATCCAAGGAGAATCTCTTACATGAAGAGCATATTCGTAGGCAACCTTCCCTGGTCAGCCACAGATGCCGAGCTTTCAGCAAAATTTTCTGAGCACGGCAATGTGATATCCGCCAGGATAGTCACCGATAAATTCACGGGCAAGTCCCGCGGATTCGGATTTGTTGATATGGAAGACGCCGACGCCCAAAAAGCTATAACCGCGATGAGCGGCCAAAAGTGGGGCGACCGCGAAATGACCGTCAACGAAGCCAAGCCGAAGTCCGACAGCCGCGACAGGAACAGCGGCGGCCGGCGTTCTTTCGAGCGCTATTAATTAGCCGCTTGAGATAAGAACTTTTACCCCGCACTCTTTAACCGGAGTGCGGGGTTTTTTTATTCAGCTCCCGTGTCAAACCCGAATTTTTTCTTAGGCTGTTCTTCGTAACGCAGTATTCTGCCGACTATCGCGAACAGTTCGTTGATGTCCTGGTCGTGATGGCCTATTTTGTGTTCAAGCTGGGCAAGTTTTTGGACAAGGTCTTTGTTGAAGCTGATAAGCTGCCTTACGCGGACAAAGGCGCGCATAATTGCGATATTGACCTGAATTGCCCGTTTGCTGTTCAGAACGGAAGACAGCATCGATATTCCTTGCTCAGTGAATACAAAGGCCCTATATTTGCTATGCTTGCCTTTTTTTGGAGCAGTATTCTTGATAGTAGCGTTTTCTAAGGTCGCAAATTGCGACCTTAGAGAGTGTTCTTCATCCCATGACAGAATGAACATAAAGTCTTCCGGAAAACGATCGCAATTTCTATTGACCTGTTCTTTCAATCTCTTTGTCTCCACTCCATATAAATGGGCAAGATCCCTATCAAGCATCACTTTTTTGCCTCTTATGAGATAGATCTTCGTTTCTATATCTTCTGGAGATAATACGCTCAAACTGTCGGATTTTTCAACACCCCGCATGATTCAGGACCTCCTTTCTTAATAGCAAAGGGCCCTTAAAGGCCCTCAAAGAGTTAAAGGGCGGAGGGCTCGAAGAGCTTCGCAATGATTATCCTTCTAATCCTTAGCCTTTTATGCCCTTACGGGCCGTTATGGGCCTTTACAGGCCTTGTCTGCTATTCCCCAGCAATTTTCTCGCCATTGTTTCAAACAAGTATCTGCTATAATCACTCTGGAATGGAAGAGATAGCGACAGTTAAAAACATCAGTGGCCGCTCAATGACCGTTGAGATGGACCGCAAGAGCGCGTGCGCGTCATGCAAAATGTGCGCGATGTCTGGGGAAGGCGGAAAGATGGTCCTTGAGCTTGAGAACTTGATAAACGCCGTACCCGGGGACAAAGTCGCTTTAGAGCTCCCGGAAAATTCCGTGCTTATGGCCTCATTGCTGGCATACGCGGTCCCTTTCGTCTTTTTTGCCGCCGGCATAGCCGGAGGGTATTATTTTTTCTCGGGTGACCAGGCGGCAGCAGCGCTTTGCGGTATAATGTTTATGGCCGCCGGATTTTTTCTGGTGAAGATCGCGGATAAAAAGCTCGGCGCAGGTTCGTCAATGAACATCAAAGCGAGGAAATTTTAAACTTTGTTCGGACTAAAGACTTTTAAAGGCGGGGTCCATCCGCGCGGCATGAAATCCATCTCAGAGAACGCCGCGATAAAAGAAATGCCCCTTTCCGTGGAATATGTAGTCCCGCTAAGCCAGCATACAGGGGCTCCGGCGGAACCTATTGTAAAAAAGGGCGACAAGGTCCTCAAGGGGCAAAAGATCGGCGAGGCCAAGGGGTTCATCAGCGCCTGCGTGCACGCTCCAACTTCCGGAGAGGTGACAAATGTCGCGCCATATATGCATCCGCTGGGCAGAAAAGTCATGTCCGTGTTCATCAAGCCGGACGGCCGCGATGAATGGGTCCCGCTTCCCAAAAAGAAAGATCTACAAGAGCTGACCCCTCAAGAGGTAATATCTAAAATAAAAGACGCGGGCATAGTTGGTCTGGGAGGCGCTGCGTTCCCGTCACATGTCAAGCTTTCCCCTCCCAAGGATAAAAAGATAGACACGCTGATAATCAATGCCGTGGAATGCGAGCCATATCTGACGGCCGACTACCGGGTGATGCTCGAAGAAACAGAAAAAGTCATTCTCGGCACAAAGCTATTCTTAAAGGCTCTGGGCATAGACAGGGCCGTAATTGCCGTAGAAAGCAACAAGCCAAAGGCCATAGAACGGTTAAAGTCCGCTCTGTCGGAGGAAAAAGGGATAGAACTCCTTGTCATGGAGACCAAATATCCGCAGGGCTCGGAAAAGCAGCTTATTGCCGCCCTCACAAAAAGAGAAGTGCCCCAGGGCAAACTTCCTCTGGATGTGGGAGTTGTCGTGCAGAACGTCGGCACCGCCTGCGCCGCGGCCGATGCGGTCATGGAAGGCCGGCCGCTTATAGACAGGGTGGTAACGGTCACAGGAGGCAACGTGAAAGAACCCTCCAATCTCAGAGTGCGCATCGGCACCAGATTTGCCGATGTCATCGCATTTTGCGGCGGGATGATAGAGCCTCCCAAAAAGGTAATAATGGGCGGCCCCATGATGGGGATCGCGGTCCCGGGCACAGAAGTCCCTGTAGTAAAAGGCACATCCGGGATCCTTCTCCTTAAGAACAGCGAAATATCCTTTGAAGAATCCGGACCGTGTATCAGGTGCGGCAGATGTGTAGAAGCGTGCCCCATGGGCCTGGCACCAGGGAGATTCGCGGAAGAGGCCGAGTTCAAGGACTTTGACGCGGCGCTGAAAGACAGCATCATGAACTGCATGGAATGCGGATCGTGCAGCTTTGTATGTCCGGCGAGAAGGCCGATGGTGCACTGGATAAAGCTCGCGAAATCTCAGATCGGGAAGATGAAGAAAGGATGAAGAATGACGGATGAAGGATGACGTGAAGACAAGCGACAATAAACTGCTGGCGATGAACATATCGCCCCACGTGTTTGACAGGCAGACCACAAAGTCGATAATGCGCGATGTTTTTATCGCGCTTGTGCCGGCGATGCTCGCGTCTTTTTATTTTTTCGGGATGAGGGCGTTGCTTGTGCTGCTGGCAAGCCTTGCGGGCTGCATTATTTCGGAGATCATCTTTAAAAAACTGGTCAAAAAAGACGGGCCTCTGCTGGACGGCAGCGCCACGGTGACCGCTGTGCTTTTCGCGTTCTGCGTTCCCGCGACGCTCCCTTTATATATGGTAGTGTTCGGGGCCGCTGCCGGCATAATTGTCGGCAAGATGGTGTTCGGCGGTCTCGGCTATAACATATTCAATCCGGCGCTTGTAGGGCGCGCGATCGTCATGGCTTCGTGGACAAATAACATGACCACCTGGCCCGCTCAAGGCGCGGCGTTCCTGGGAGTGTATGACGCGGTGACGCGCGCTACTCCTCTGGCAGGTTTAAAATCCGCGGAATATGCCGCCAGCTACATTGATCTCTTCATAGGCAATGTCGGAGGGTCTTTGGGCGAGACAAGCGCTCTGCTTATACTTTTAGGGGGGCTTTTTCTTATTTTCAGGAATGTCATAAAACCCGTCATACCGGCAAGCTTCATCGGCACAGTCTTCGTGTTCAGTTATCTTTTGGGTATCGATCCCGTCTACTCAATTCTTGCGGGAGGGGTCTTTCTCGGGGCGTTCTTTATGGCTACGGATTATGTCACATCTCCGATCTCTTACCATGGAAGGCTGATATTCGGCATCGGCTGCGGACTTTTGACGGTCATGATAAGGAAATTCGGCGGATATCCGGAGGGTGTTTGCTACGCCATACTTTTCATGAACGGCCTGGTGCCTTTGATAGACAGGTATACGAAACCCCGGGTGTTCGGAGGACAGGTGCGATGAAAAAACTGGCGGATTACGCTCTCAGGCTTTCGATCGTATGTGTCGCGGCCTCCGGGCTGCTTGCTCTTGTCTATCAGAACACATCAGGGAGGATAGAAGAGAACATACGCAGAGAAAAACTTGAAAAGGCGGGGAGCGTGCTGTTGGGGCGGGCGGATGAGATAAGGATAGCGGAATACGAGGGGATAGGTTTTTTCAGGGGGTTTTCCGGCGGAAAACCGGCCGGCACGGTTATCGAGACTTCAGCCGCCGGCTACGGAGGAGAGGTTCGGGTGCTTTCCGGGATCGGGACGGACGGGAAGATATTGGACATAACGATCTTGTCGCACAAAGAGACCCCGGGCCTCGGAAGCAAAGCCGCGGAGCCGGCATTCAAGGAGCAGTTCAGGACAAAGAGCCCGCGGGAAGTGGATACGATAACATCCGCGACCATTTCGTCAAAAGCCGTGATCAGCGCGGTTGAAAAAGCCCTGGCCCTGTATGAAAAGGTGAAAGATGCAAGATAAGCTTTTATACCTGTGGAACACTTTTTATAATGGGATCCTGAGGGAAAACCCGATACTCAGGCTGATGATAGGGCTGTGTCCGACGCTTGCCGTTTCAACGTCGCTTTCAAATTCCATCGGCATGGGGCTCGCGGCGACCTTTGTACTGGTCTGTTCAAATCTGACCGTCAGCGTGATCAGGCCTTTTGTGCCTTCGGGAATGAGGATCCCGGTTTTCATTGTCGTCATTTCAACGTTCGTGACGATAGTCGATTATGTGATGCTTGCGTATCTGCCGCAGCTGCATGCTTCGCTGGGCGTTTTTGTTCCTCTCATCGTGGTCAACTGCATAATACTCGGACGGGCGGAAGCCTTTGCCTACAAGAACGATGCTTTGCCGGCGGTTTTGGACGGGCTGGGCATGGGCGCCGGCTTTATTCTGGCTATATCGGTCATGGGCTCTATCAGGGAAATACTTGGCAACGGAACGCTGCTCGGTGTGAATATACTCGGGCAGGGTTATGATCCTATTACTTTGATGATACTGCCTCCGGGAGCGTTCCTTGTGATAGGGTTTTTGATGGGAGCTCTCAATATGATGACCAAGAAAGGTGCTAAGTAAAAATGGGACCAGAACTGCTGGTAATTCTTTTTTCGGCGATGATAGCGAACAATATCATCCTTATCAGGTTCCTCGGTCTTTGTCCGTTCTTCGGGGTGTCGAACAAGGTCGAGACCTCGATAAGCATGGGGCTTGCCGTATTGTTCGTAATGGCCCTTGCGACCACCGTCAGCTGGGTGATCTATTACTATGTGCTTTTACCGCTGGATCTGATCTTCCTGCGGACGGTGTTCTTCATACTGGTGATAGCCTCGCTGGTACAGCTGGTCGAAATATTCATGAAAAAATCCTTTCCGGTCCTCTACAGGGCCCTCGGCGTGTACCTGCCGCTCATCACGACCAACTGCGCCATACTCGGGACCGCGTTCCTCACGGTGGACTACAAATACAACCTTATAGAATCGGTCGTGTTCGCTGTCGGGGTGTCTTTGGGGTTCACGCTAGCGATTGTGATGTTCGCTAGCATGAGGGAAAGGCTGGAGACAGCCCCGATCCCTGAAGCGCTCAAAGGATATCCCATAATATTCATTTTGGCCAGCCTCATGTCGCTCTCTTTCATGGGGTTCGCCGGAATGTTCGGCTCCTAGAGAAAGGAACATAAGCCAGATGCTCCTGTATTCGGTAGCCAGCCTCGGGATCGCAGGGCTCATTTTGGGACTGCTGCTTGCTGCGGCGGAAAGACTTTTCGCTGTCAAAGAGGACCCGAGGGTCGAGGCCATCCTGGCAGTGCTGCCTTCGGTCAACTGCGGGGCTTGCGGTTTTCCCGGATGTTCAGGTTATGCTTCTGCCGTAGCCCAGGGAAATGCCGAGCCCAACCGGTGCACCGTGGGCGGGGAAAAAGTGACGGCAGCGGTAGCCTCGATCATGGGAGTGGAAGCCAAAGAAGCGGAAAAGCGCATAGCAGCCCTCTTGTGCCGCGGCGGCAAGTGCAATAGTCCGGAGCGTTTTGAATATCACGGCATTACTTCATGTTCCGCTCTTAATATCACTTCCGGCGGGAACAAAGCCTGCGCGTTCGGCTGCCTTGGAATGGGGGACTGCGTCAAAATGTGCCCCTTTGGCGCTTTATATATGAACGAGGACAAACTTCCCGTGGTGATCGAAGATAAATGCAAGGCCTGCGGCAAATGCGTGCAGACATGTCCGCGGGGATTGTTCGAACTGATCCCGGCCTCCAAAAAAGTCATAGTCGCGTGCAAGTCGCACGATACCCTGCAGGAAACGCGCAAGGCCTGCAAGGTAGGCTGCATAGCCTGCCGGTTGTGCGAAAAGAAGTGCCCTGTGGGCGCCATAAAAGTAGTTGATAACCTGGCGGTGATAGATTATTCGATCTGTACCGGCTGCGGGATCTGTGTTGATGTCTGCCCGCAGAAGGCGATCGTAAAAGTATGATGCCTGCCTGTCGGCAGGCAGGGATGAAGGATGACGTATGAAGAGAGGCGCGCTGCTGACTGCTGTCCTCGTTTTGATATCCGGATGTTCATCCGTCCAAATTCATGAAGAGTCATTCCCTGTCATGGGGACGGTGGCGCAAATAAAGATCGTTTCTTCGGACACTGCCGGCGCGAAAGATGCCGCGCTTAAGATCAGACTGCTACTTAAGAAGGTGGAGTCCGACTTAAGTTACTACGATCAGTCCAGCAGGCTTTCACAAATAAACCGACAAGCCGCTCACGGCTTTGTAGAGCTCCGCAGCGATGAATCGGCACTTATTCGGAGGGCCTTGATCGTTTCCGCTCTGACCGAAGGCGCGTTCGATATAACCTTTTATCCCGTATGGGACGCGTGGAAGGCCGCAGAAAAAACCGGAAGCCCGCCGACGCCGGCCCAGCTTAAACAAGCGCTTAGCAAGACAGGATACAGAAAGGTCATTATATCTGACAACGGCCGGAAGATGCGTTTTTCCTCGCCGGATATAACCATTAACCTCGGGGGCATAGCAAAAGAATACGCCCTGATCAAATGCGCGGAGCTTTTGCATGACATAGGCGTTCAAAACGCGCTCGTCAGTCTTGGCGGTGATATCCTGGCGCTCGGAGAGGGCAGGGGGGGGGGCTGGACGGTGGGAGTTCAAGACCCTTTTAAACCTTCAGGTATCGCAAAAGAGATAAAAGCAAAGGACAAGCTCGTTCTTACGTCAGGGATATATGAGCGTTATGTTGAGGTGGGAGGCAAAAAATACCATCATATAATAGATGTGCGCACGGGATATCCTGCGGAAGGGCTTGCCAGCGTAACTATATTGAGAGATGTCGGTGCCAAGGACACTGTCCCCTCGATAGCCGTTTTTCTAATGGGCAGGGAAAAAGCGATGCAATACCTTGGCAGGAATCCTTCCATACAGTACTACATAATTGACTTGGATGGAAGCGTCCTGGCAAGGGGCCGTAAAGAAAAAGGCCCATAATGGCCCGCAAGGTGATAAAGGGCGGAAGGCTTAAAGGGCTCAACGTTGAAAATCCTTTTGTGTCTTCTGCCTTTTCTGCCATTATGGGCCTTCACGGGCCTTTTTCTTTGTTTCTATTTGACAACTTCCCCGGACTTATGCCACAATATTATCCGTAATATGAAAACATTCCTTCTTGTTGTCCAAATGCTTTCCGGTCTGGGCCTTATCGTGACAGTGCTCTTGCACAGCGCCAAGGGCGAAGGCTTGGGAGGGATAGGCGGCACTGCCCACATCTTTGGTTCTCAAAAAGGCCTTGAAGAAGGCTTGAACAGGCTCACCACTATCATCGCCGCGGTGTTCATCGCGGTATCGATACTGGTAATGTTCATTTAACAAAGGAGGGATCGCGGCATGGCAGATATATTATCGCTTTTTTCGACTCCGCTCGGTGTGCATATCCAAAAATTGGCCTTTGCTTCGGTGCTTTTGGTGGCCGCTTTTCTTTTGTCCAAGCTTATCCAAACTCTTTTTGTAGCGCTGCTTGACGCCATTGGCATAGAGGCTGTTTCCGAAAAGATAAAGCTCAAAGATCTTCTCAAAAAGGCGGAGCTCGGAACAACGACGTCGGGACTTTTGGGCGACATCGTGTTCTGGGGGGCTTTTCTGGCCATGACCGCGGCGATAATCTACTCGATGCAGTTCATGAGGGGCGTGGCCATCTTAAGGACGGTGCTTTCTTACGTGACGGTCAATGCCGTGAACGCCTCTTTTGTCCTGATACTCGCGGTCATACTGGCTTCATTCCTGTCCGGGCTTATCGTTTTTATCGGCGGATTGATCAATCTTCCCGGCTACAAGCTTATTGCCCGCGTGCTGCAGTATGCCGTTGTCATATTCGGTATAGTTCTAGGCCTTGAAAAACTGGGGATCGCCGCTTCGGTGTTCCTGGACAGGCCGGACATAATACTCGGGTTCTTCGCTCTTGCGGGTGCCATAGCCTTCGGGCTGGGCTGCAAGGACCTTGCGGAGAACTTCCTGGCGAATTTTTTGAGGAACAGCAGATAGAAACCGGGTCTTTTCTAATCTTAGACAAGAAGGGGGTGATTCAATAATGAAGAAAGTTATAAGTTTTGCTTTGGTGGC
>CAZRTO010000053.1:0-8623 GCA_964603025.1 uncultured bacterium
AACTCCGCGTAGGATATCCTGCGGAACACTTCCGCAAAGTGCGGCCCCCCGCGCAGATAGCCCATTTGCTCAAGCAAACGCCCGGTAGCCCTGTTGCGGTCCCTTGCGCGCTCCCAGAACTCCCTGTGGTCATAGCTCGGGAACACCGGGTCCAGCTGTGACGCGTGCGATTTTATGCATTTGATCTTTATATCCATGAGCCTTTTGTCAAAAGGCACCACGACCAGACCTTCGGGCCGGCAAAGGGGCCACTCCTCATAAGCTCCCCTATACCCCCAGAACGAAGAGCTCCAGAATTGCGGCAGCTTTTCAAAAGCCTGCGCGACAACTCTGGCGCACAAGCCATGCGCCCCGTGCGGATCGGCTTCCGCACTGTAAAATATGTGCCTGGGCCTTACGGACAGAATGACCTTTCTGACAGGCGATACATCTTTTTCCGCGTCGACGGGCTCTATGTCGATAAGGCCACGGTGATAATAGTAAGGAAGGTTAAGAAAAAAAAGGCGGCTGGGAGAAAGCTCCATGTATTTGGCGGCGCGCCTTGCTTCTTCCTGCCTGACTTCTATCCTGGCAAGTCGCAGATACTCCTCGGCCCTTTCCTTTGAAAGCGATTTTTCTCCGGACCTTTTGACAAGCGCCGAGAATTTTTGCCTGGCAGCCTTAAAGCCGTTCCTTACCGCGTTCTCTCCGCTGACAGCGTACACCACCCAGATATCGTTGCCGTTCTCCTTTAGCATTCTGACGGTGGCGGCCATGGTGATAGCATCGTCATCCGGATGTGGAGAAAAGATAAGGACCCGGCTGTCCCTGGGAAGTATGCCGTCCCTGCCATTATCCAGCGACCTGTCAAGGAACGAAGAAAGGTCTCTCTGCACGGCCGGGGCGCCTCCGGCAATGACCAGCTCGGAGTAAGGCACTCCAATTTCCTCCAGAGATCCCTGGTCTATATTTTTTACCGTCAGCCTGGGGTAGCTTTTAAGCAGCTCCACTCCCGCCTGCCTCATCAGGTCCCTGCCCCACCTCACATCATCCCTTACGCGCCATGGCGTTCTCACCTGTGGAAGTTCACTAGCGGCATCCTTGTCCAAAAGCCACTTTACATTGCAGTGATATTTCAGGTAAGTTGCCGGAAGGTCCGGTGTGGGTTCGTGCTCGTAAAGATGTCGTATCACGGGCATTTTTTCTTCCATGTTGGCCAGAAGAAGTATCTCTTCTGAGCCCAATATCTCCGAAATTCCCAGAGTTATCGCTTTTGACGGAAGAAGATACGGCATCCTCCTGCCGTAAACAGTCCGGCAGAAATGCAGGTTCATGAATCTGAAGGCCGTATCAAGCACGGTCTTTTGTGTAAGCCTGACCATCCTGGCCTTGTCCGACAATTTCGATCCGGGCTCATTAAATCCGATATGACCGCCTTTTATTCCCGAATACTTCCCTCTTGAATTCTTTACCGGATAGGCACCCCCTATACCAAGCACTGTCAGATCGGCTTTCCCGCGGCCGGTCTTCTTTACGGCCTTTTGAAAACGTTCTCCGTATATCCGAGCCGCTTCGGACGGCTTCTGGCCTTTTGCCACAAGCGGGATATTCCTGTTCTCGGGCTTTGGCGCTCTCAAATGGTCTATCCTGTCCAGTTTTTCATAAAAGAGCTTTTTCATGTAGTGTGAATAGCTGAGCGGATGATCTGGATCAAGCCCCACATACTCATCGAGATTGAATATAACCACCCTGGAAAGGTCTATCGTCCTGTCGGCCTGGAATATTCGCACAAGCTCGGCGTACATCGGCCTTGGGGTATCGCCGGTAGGGAGGATGATAACCGCGTCTTTGCGGAGCCTTACAAGGTCCATCACGCGTCGCGCGGCCGATCTACCGATACCTTCGGAATCTTTGTGGATCTCGACCGAGACAGGAGGGTATAGGCGTGTTTTCATCAAATACTATTTTAGCACTTTGCCGGTCTCAAGATACCAGAGGTACAGGTCGAGTTCGGCAAGAGTAAGCCTCAGTTTTGAAGCAAGCCGGCGCAGCACCGACTCTATTTCAATATATGCTCTTTTTGTGATCGTTTTGGGCTTCTTTATCAATCCGTGCTCCACAAGTATATCCACTATATGGAAATCTATGATCGCGCAGTTGTCCCTGCCTATATTCCTTAAAAAATGGCTGGACTCCTTTAGTCCGAGGCCTTTAATATTATCCGAAACCCATTCCCTCGCGTCCTTATCATCTTTTAACGAAGCAAGTTTTTCCATCAATGTCCGCTTATGACGCCTGGCTTCAAATATATAATCCGCTCTGGCATTAGGGAATCTGTGCCCGCAAATTCTCAGTTTTTTTGCCATAGATTCCCGGCTGCCGGAAAGGAATCCGCTGCCTATCTGTTTTTGTATCGCAATACCACGGTCCGCGCTGAAATTGGCCGTCATTATGCAGAAGCATAGTTCCTTGAATATCTCGTCAGAGTTTTGTCTGCCGAGGACCTTGAAAGAAGAGATGCGATCATCTATCACCTTTTTTACCGGCGTTTTCTTAAGTCTGTTGACGGAACGGATAAGTTTTTGCATGTTGGCACGTCTCAGCCCTCACCTCGGCCTTCGGCCACCCCTCTCCCGCTTGCGGGAGAGGGGCTGGGGGTGAGGGTTAATAATTCTCGCAAAGCACTTCGTAATGAGCTTGCGGGTGTGCGCAGGCGGGGCATTCCTTAGGAGCCTCCGGCCCTTCGTGCACATATCCGCAGTTGCGGCAGTGCCATTTGACTGGCTTATCCTTTTTAAAAACTTTGGACTCTTTCACATTGGCAAGAAGCTTTCTGTATCTTTTCTCATGCTCCGCTTCCACTTCGGCTATTTCCCTGAATTGCGTTGCAACTTCCGGAAAGCCTTCCTGGTCGGCGATATCGGCAGCTTCTTTGTACAATATCGTCCACTCCATTTTTTCGCCGTTGGCGGCTTCTTCGAGATTTTGTGCGGTGGTGCCTATCACACCCGCCGGATAAGACGCCTCTATCTTCAATTCGCCGCCTTCGAGCAACTTAAAGAACCTTTTCGCGTGTTCCTTCTCGTTGTCGGCAGTGTCTGAAAAGATCGCCGATATCTGTTCGTATCCTTCTTTCTTGGCGACTGAGGCAAAATAAGTGTACCTGTTCCTTGCCTGCGATTCCCCCGCGAACGAAGCGAGCAGATTTTTTTCGGTCTTGGTCCCTTTTATCGATTTGGACATTGGTCTTTCTCCTTTCAATTTTATTTTCCGTTTCCGGATGGGCGGCTCATGAGCCGCCCCTACAATCGTTTCACCCTCTCCCTGTCAAGGGAGAGGGAAGGGTGAGGGTCTACGCCTTCCACAACCCGTGTATGTTGCAATATTCTCTCGCAACTATACTCTGTACGGGCAGGTCTCGACCTGCCCCTGCCATAGAAAACAGTGCTTCCGGCACAACCCCCGGTTTTAAAAACTCCCTGTAAGATTTATCGCCCACTATCACCTGCACCCATTCGATATAATGCTTTTCTTCCATAGGATGAGCTACAGAACCTATCTTCACTTTATATCCGTCGGTCGTCTTTTCCACCACAGGCACGTGTTTTTCTTTTGCCGCATCCGTTGTGTTCTCGACCTGTAGAATCATCGGCTGGTTACAGCATACCAGCTCGCCTCCGCCCACATGCAGCACCTCCACCATATTCCCGCAGACTCCGCACTTGTATATCTCCAACCTGTTCTTAACCGCCATGCTATTCTCCTTTCTTGCTCACCCATCTCCCCCTGGGAGAGGGGTTGGGGGTGAGGGTTACTCAACTACTTTGAACTGATCTTTTCCCGCGCCGCATACCGGACATACCCACGAATCCGGTATCTGCTCAAAAGCTGTTCCCGGAGCTATCCCTCCGTCCGGATCGCCTTTGGCGGGATCATACACATACCCGCAGACGATGCACTCATAGCTTTTCACTTGTCCTTCCTCCTTTCCTTTTTCATGCACTCGCTGCACGTTCCGTAAAAATAACCGTGAAAGCTCCTGACCTTATGTCCAATAGAACTCTTTACAAGGCTATCCGGAAATTTTATCATAAGATCCGTTATCTTTCCGCAGACATCGCAGAGAAAATGCTGATGCGGCTCTACAAAGCCGTCGTATCTGGCCTGGTCACGTTCGATGTTCAGCCTGTCGGCGAGGCCGTTTAAAGAGAATGTCTCAAGAACATTATACAAAGTGGTCCTGGATATGGTCGGAAGATCATTTTTAAGAGCGTTGAATATATCATCAATACAGGGGTGGGTTCTGACGGACAAAAGATAAGAAAGCACGGCCAACCTTTGCGCAGTAGGCTTAATCCTTTTTTCGGACAGCAGCTTTTTTGCCAGTTGTAGATTTGTACTCATTACAATTATGTATTGTATACAAACTATGGCTGCGTGTCAAGTCCTGCGTGTTTTTGTGCAATTGCCGCGGCCAAGCTGCGCAGCCTTTGCGCATCCCCTTCCTTGGGATACCCTTTGACAATGACCGGCTCTATTACTTCTGCCTTAAGATTGGTTATCATTCCCGTGACCGTCTCCACAAGCTTGGCGCCCCATCCAAAAGACCCTATCATGGATATATACCTGGTCTTGGGCCTTAAAGCATTGGCCAGATAAGCGGCATATACGGACAGCGGATGCGCCTGACCAAGCACTGCCGAAGCTCCTATAACGACCGTGGCGGAATCCACCAGCGACATGGCCAGTTCGCCGATATCGGTCCTGGGAAGATCAAAAGGCTTAACTTCAACACCGAGCCTTACAAGTTCATCGGTTAGTATTTCAGCCATCTTCTCCACGCTTCCGTGCATGGAAACATACGGCAGAACGACACAGTTCTCCACCCGATCCCCGACCCATCCCTTGTAAGCGTTCATTATAAGAGCCGGATCCCTATAAATGGGCCCGTGGCTCGGACATATCATCTTTATTTCGTATTTGGCCAGCTTGTCCAGGTGGCCCTTTATAGCGGAGCGGAAAGGCATCATTATCTCCGCGTAGTATCTTTTTGCAGAGGTGAACACGTCACACTCTTCTTCGGCGTAAAGCTTTGTGGTGGCAAGATGCGAGCCAAAAAGGTCGCACGGAAAAAGGATCTTATCTTCATGCAAATACGAAAGCATTGTCTCCGGCCAGTGCACCCACGGGGCGATGATGAATTCAAGCGTCTTGCCGCCCAGCGGCAACTTTTCACCGTCAGACACAACTATGAATCTGTCCTCTGGAATGAGCAGCAGGTCCATCAGGAACGCTTTGCACTTGGCGTTGGTGACAACTTTGGCCCCCGGGAACCATTCAAGCACATCCACTATCGCTCCCGAATGGTCCTGTTCGGCATGATGGGAAACGACATAATCAATGCTCTTTATGTTCAGTTCCTCAAGGTTCTTTTTCAACGCCCCTGTTTTTGGCGGGTCCACAGCATCGAGCAGTGCGGTCTTTTCGGTTCCTTGTATCAGATATGCGTTATAGCTTGTTCCCTGAGGCAAGGGAATGAGCTGGTCGAACAATCTCCTTTCAAAATCCCGTGCACCTACGGCAAAAACCTTGTCGGCTATTTTTCTTGCTGTCATGGCCGTCACCTCCCCATATTTATCTCGTACCCAGATACAGTATCCACAACGGCAGATAAACAACCGAACCGATAGTGGACACAAGCGTTAAAGAAGCCGTAGTATCCCTGTAGAAATCGTACCGCTCGCTCAGCACCATCATCGAGATCGCAACCGGCATTGCGGCCATAAGGACCGAGACCGTGGCCGGAAGTCCGGATATGCCAAAATATGAAAGCGAGAGCAGGGCCGCCGCGGGCATGATAAAAGCCCTTATCACGGTCAGCACGACCGCCTTCCCGACGTTCACGTATTTTCTGCCGTACAGAAAAAGACCGAGCATGAACAGCGAGACGGTAGCGGTAGTACCCCCCAGCATATGCAGCGAAGAGGAAACGAATATCGGGGGCCTGAGCCTGATAGCAGCCGCGATAAAGCCTAGCAGTATTGAAAGTATCAGGGGATTTTTTGACATCTTTAAAAGGAGCTCCCGGGCGGCAGGAACAAAAGACTTGCTGCCTATCTTATGCAATTCGAGCACCAGTATGGTAAGGAACACTCCAGTTACCGAGATCGAGGCGGAAGACAGCACGGCTACGGCCTCCGCGCCCCTTCCCGGAAAAGCGAACATCATAAAAGGTATGCCAAAGAACGCGTAGCTGCCGAACACCGTGGAAAACACCAAAAAATAGAACTGCTCTCGTTTCAGCCGCAGGATCACCGAGACCAGCAGATAAAAAAGCGCAGAAGCAACAGGCGGGACCGCGGTCGCGAGCATGTACAGCGCCATATCCCTGTTCACATTCAGCTCGGACATGTTCACAAAAAAGAGCGCCGGCAGGGCTAGAAAGAATACGTACGAAGCAAAGACCTTCTCGTCCCCCTGCTTGAACATCCCGATATGCCTAGCCCCGAAGCCGGCGGCTATCAATAAGATTATCGGGATCAACGTACGCAATATGATCTCTAGTATCATTGCCCCCCCGAAGGAATATAGGTCGGCGCGGTTTTTGGCGATCTCCCACCTTTTACCTGGTGATAATATTCGTATGTCATGGGCTCGTCATCCGAAAGGACCTCTCCGCCGGATATCTCTCCGATGAACAAAGTATGCGTGCCGACAGGTGCACTGGCAACCACCCTGGCATCGACCCAGGCTATCGAGCTTTCCGTGATAACAGGGGCGCCGGTCGGACCCGTTATGTATTGAGCCCCCTTGAACTTGTCAACATCCCTGCCGCTCTTGAAACCAAACCTGCCTATAAAAGGCATCTCTGTCCCCTTGGAAAGCACGGATACCGAGAAGACGCCGCTTTCCTGAATGAACTCATGCGTAAAGTTCTGGGTGTTGATGCACACGGCGATCTTGGCGGGCTCGCTGGTCACCTGGAAGACCGTGTTAGCTATCTGCCCGTTAAAAGATCCGTCGTTCTTTTTTGAAGAGACGATATAAACTCCGTAGCTTATCTTGGTAAGCGGGGAAAGCCCCATATCAAGGTAAATTATAGCACTATTGAATCAGCAAAAAGCCCCCGCCGCGGCGGGGGCTTTTGAAGACAAAAAGGGCCCTTGCCGCTAATCTAATTCTGGTTCCTTCATGGCCTGCCCCATATTATGTACTCTTGCAAGAGCGGTATGAGATTCTTCGCTGTTTGGCCTTCTCTCCGCGAGCTGGAGCAGTTGGATGACCGCATTACCGTCGTTTTCCGGATTAGCAACGGCAGTCTGTATCAGGCGGTGCGGCGCTTTTTTTGCCGCTTCAAACGCGGCGCTCAGATTCAAGAAGCCTATCATGACCGCGCTTTCGAGTGACATCCGAAGGGGATTTATATCCAGAGTATGCACACCGGCAAACCCGGCCCTTTGAAGCACATAGGCTATTTGATCGACAGACTCAAAACTGTAGGTCCCAGGATTTTCATCGACATCGTAGTTGCCGTCCGGCTGGCCATTCCAGTGTATGCAGAAAAGCCTGCCTTCTCGCAGGACCTGCTCAAAAGACTTCGGAAGCACCTCAAAAGCCATTTTCATATGGCCGATCTCAGGGGTCATGCCGACCATCCTTATCCCCTGGCCAAGATAATGGACGTTCAGTCCGGACAGTCTTTTTTCTATGCCTTGCGCCAGCAAGAGCCCGTCGTGGGTCAGGGCGACGATGTTATGCGCTCTGGGCTCATAAGGCTTGGGTTCGAATGTCGCCTGCTGGCCTTCCGCCTCGTTCATTGCGTCGGCAGTGGCTCCTTCGATCTGATCAAGCATCCAAGTTATATCCTGCCCGAACGGATTCTCAAAACCGTCTATGCCAAGCCAATGATTAACTGTCGGGATGCCGAGCATTTTTGCCATCTGAAAGGTCTCGAGCTGGGTTTGCCTGGCGTCCTGTCTTACGGATTTATTGGGGTTTGTCAGAGAGCCGTGCTGATATTTGGCGGGCCCGAAAAGAAAAGGTACTATAGAATCCACGCCTATGCCGGTTTGCTCCATCATTTGCACCCATTTGGCTACGTTCTGAGGCCCGAGCTCATTTGGATAATGCGCCTGCAAAGAAAGCGGCGCACCTAATTCGTTTTGAATTTTTGCCGCTTTTTCAAACGTCCATTCCACCCATTTTTCACTCCCCTTGGCGTCTCCGCTCAACGAAACGACATCCTCATAACCTTCGTGGAACCTTGTCGAACCCTTCGGAAAATACCAGACGCCCACGGAATAGTTCTTTGGGATGTCATAAGATCCAAGATGATCTATCCGGGCCTCCCCGGTCATCCTTAAATTTGCGGGCTGTCGTCTTGTGTCTATCAATTCCGAGCCCATCATCCGGATCATCCCAAGCCTGCTCCTAACAGGAGCGTTAACATTTCTGACATTATTGCTGAGCCCCAAAGCTGTCGGCGTAATTATGTTCGCGGCCATCTTTTTCTTCCTCCCGTCCAGTATAGTTTCAACCATTTTGGTATCGACCGCTTTTTGGGGAAATTTCAGTGAATTTAAAAAAGATATGGGAAAGTAGGGAGACATGGTGACCCCCTCAATAAGCTACTAAGGGTTAGATA
>CAZRTO010000054.1:0-7608 GCA_964603025.1 uncultured bacterium
TTAGCTTCACCCCGCTCTGAGCGGGGTGAAGTTTTTCGGAGGTTGTTGATAATGGTAACGCATATAACACAGATGACCAGGCATATAGAGCTGTCGCCACGCGTGCGGCTTGCTTACTCTAGAGGCGCCGACATGATAAGAACTCTCCCTGCACGCCAAAGGAACCTTCTTGTAGATACTGCCAAAGGGGATCTAAGGGCTTGCATAGGCGCCGATTTCGACAAAACTCTTGTCCCCACGGATGAGAACAGAAGGCAGTTCTTCTTTCTCGGTGAGGACCCTCAAGGGATGCTCGGACCTTTGGGCGCCAATGCGTTCATGGGAACCCCTGTCGGCGTCATATCAGGTAACACTATCGAATACGTGAGCTCCAGGTGCGCCGAACCCATACAGGCTTTTATGCTCGGTTTCACGAGAAAACAGACTGCCATCGGCGGCATAGAAAACAACGCCATATACGCTCTTAACGGGGGGCATATAACCCTTTACGACCAGACCGGCGCGGAAGATTGGTCCGCCATGGAAAAATATAATAAGGACCAGCGCATGGCCCCGGAATTGCTGGCTCAATTGAAGAGCGCCATGCAAACTGCGGTCATGCCCTATGTCCAAACACCGCTTAATGAGCCGATCCCCATAAGAAGCGGCCCTACTATCTCGTATGTGTTTTCTCCGGTGCTCCAGAACAGGGCGGATGTTCAGGTCTGCCTGATAGGAGTGCCCCCGGAAGAGAGAAAAGAAATAATAAGTGCCATAAAGGCAAATATACCTTCTGAGAATTTAGCAAGCTTCTGCATACAACCGGGAGGGGAATATTCAATAGACGGTTCTCTGTCGACACTCGAAAAACGTGCGGCCGGGCTTGATTTCATGAATAGATCAAGAGCAAGTCATATGTTCTATTTTGGCGATGCCGTATACAGCAGGAACGGGCTTGAAGGGAACGATTATTCCATGGTGCACAACCCGAACACCACCGTTTTCGCCGTAAATCCTGACAGGGACGAGGTGCCTCAACACGACAGCGTTTCATGGATAGGCGCTGGCCCGGAAGCTACCTACAATTTGCTTGTGTGGATGGCCGTAGAAAGAGCAAACACCCTCATAAGCAACGGGGAAGAGGATCGGACCACCACATGGTCTCTGCTAAAATACGCGGGCATGACGCAGGAACAGGTAACAAGCTAGATCATTTCAACTGTTTGCCTTTTTCTGCGCATCTGCTATTATAATTACCACCATGAAGATCCTTGTTTACGGCGCAGGAGCTATCGGCTCTGTCTTTGGGGGATTGCTCGCTAAGTCCGGAGAAGAGGTAGTTCTCCTTGGCCGCACGCCTCACATGGAAGCCATAAAGGCCAAAGGGCTTAAGATAGAAGGCATCTGGGGAGATCATTTAGTCAAGTCCAACCTGCTCTGTTATTCGAACAGTCCCGACATCAAAGAGGACCACGCGGGAACTTTTGACCTCATCATCATAAGCGTAAAAGCATACGACACTTTTTCCGCGGCTTCCGACCTGAGGAACATGATAAACATGGACACCCTGGTCCTTTCCATACAGAACGGCATAGGAAATACGGATATAATCGCAAAGAACATCGGCGCGGATCAGGTGCTTGCAGGAATGGTGATATTTGGCGCGGAAATGCTCTCCCCAGGGATTGTAAGAGTGAACGTATCGGCAGATGATGTAAAAATAGGCAGAATAAGCAAAAAAACAGACCAGCCTATCGTCGAAGAGATCGCCAGAATATTTACCCTGGCCGGAATAAAAACCAAAACCTCGGAACAGATCGAAGCTCACCTTTGGAACAAGATGCTCTACAATTGCGCCCTGAACGCGCTTGCCACCATCCTCAATGTCAATTACGGGCAGCTCCTTGATAGCGAGCATTCAAGAAACATCATGAGACGCGTGCTTTGGGAAATATATGCCGTAGTAGAAAAGCGCGGACTTGAACTGGAAAAAGCGATCAAGGAAGAGTATTCAAAAACGTTGTTCAACCACCTTATCCCTCTCACAGCATCTCACAAACCATCTATGCTGCAGGATATCGAAAAAAGAAAAAGAACAGAAATAGACTATCTTAACGGCATGATAGTCCAGATGGCCAAAGATGCAGGCCTCTCAGCCCCTACCAACCTGATGCTGACCGAACTCATAAAATACAAGGAAAAAAAGAACCGGATCTGATCCCCTGCCCTGTTATAATAGCGTTATGAACGATCGCCATGATCCGGAGCTTGTCCGCGATAGGAGCAAGGCTGATTACGCGGACATATTTTCCGAAAATACCTCGTCCCTGTCAGCGGTACTGGAAGACGGCCGCATCGACAAGCTTTCATCCGGAAGCCTCCGCGGAACAGGCATAAGAACTATCCGGGGAAAGCGGACCGACTATGAATACTTCGCCGATGAAAGCAGCAAAAACCCTCCCGCGACCGGCCATGCGAACAGAATGGAACAGATCATCGAGACACTAAAGAAGGCGGATATCACGGCCAGAAACATAAGCAACGATATAATACAGGTGTCTTTAAGCTGCTCAGAGGTCGTTCAGGACGTGCGCATCTCCTCATCGGCGGGGATAGCCAGGTCCGGCACAAGGGCCAGGTCCCGTTTTGCGGTAAATGTTGTCGCTTCGCGCGGGGGGATAATACAAACCGGTTTTGAGACCGAGGGCGGGCTCTACGGCATAGACGAACTTCTAAAAAAAGACCTGCTGTCCCTGTCGGCACAGGCCGCGGAAAGGGCTGTCAGGATGTTGTCCGCCAGGCACGCGCCGTCCGGCAAAATGTCGGTAGTCATAATGAGCGAAGCCGGAGGGACTCTCATACACGAAGCCTGCGGCCACGGTCTGGAAGCGGACTTTATAGAAAAAGGTATATCAATATACAGGAATATCGGGGAAAAAGTGGCTTCAGAGCTTGTGACGGTGATAGATGACGCGACTTTGCCGGGGTTTTACGGGTCCTTTGAGTTCGACGACGAAGGCACTCCCGCGCAAAAGAAAATACTCATCGAAAATGGCGTGCTCAAAGGTTATTTGAGCGATGTGTACTATTCAAAACTGCTCGGCATAGCGTCTTCCGGGAACGGAAGAAGAGAGAGCTTCACGGAAAAACCGCAGCCGAGAATGACAAATACATATATAGCGCCCGGCACGACCGATCCCAAAGAGATCATTTCCTCTCTTGATCGCGGCCTTCTTATAAAAAAACTCGGCGGAGGGCAGGTCAACGTGACCAACGGCGACTTTGTGTTTGACGTTCAGGAATCCTACAGGATAGAGAGCGGCAGCATAAAAGAGCCCCTTAGGGGCGCCACTCTTATCGGCAACGGCCCGGAAATACTGAAAAACATCGATATGGTCGGGACGGACCTTCATTTTATAACCGGGACTTGCGGCAAAGGAGATCACGCCCCTGTCACTGACGCGATGCCCACGGTCAGAATAAAAGAGATCGTAGTCGGGGGCAGGGAATAGAGACCCGAACCTGAAGGTTCGGCTCCTTCAAATCCTCGAAAGGATCTCTCTCACAAGGTTTTCGTCATTCATCGTCATGAAGTGGACTCCGTCGCAGTACGGGCGCAGTTCTTTTATCGTCTCAACAGCTATGTCGATCCCGGTTGATGCCGGATCTGAGGTTTTTTTCATCCTGTCCAAAATATCCCCCGGAACTTTTACTCCCGGGACTTTTTCCGCCATGAACTGCGCGACCGCAAGGGATTTGAGCGGAAATATGCCCAGCAGGAATTTTGCCTTTATACCGGAGGCCTTTCCCCTGAACATTTTGTAAGAGTCCATGTCGAAGACGACCTGGGTCTGTATGAAAGAAGCTCCCGCTTCGACCTTTTTCCTCAATTTTAGTATCTGAAGGTCGAGCTGCTCGCTGGAAGGGTTCACGACGGCACCTTTGCAGAATTTAGGGGTATTTTCAAGTTTCCCGCCGTTCAGGTCCGACCCGTTTTCAAGCTTACTTATCATGTCCAAAAGCTGTACCGAATCGGCATCAAACACCGGTTTGGTGAGAACTTTGCCGTTGCGCAGGGGATAATCCCCCGTCACAGCCAAAACGTTCTTTATGCCGAGCGCTGCGGCGGCCAAAAGATCGCTGGAAAGGCCCATGGTATTGCGGTCCCGGCAGGCCATCTGATAGACGGCGTCTATCCCTTTGTGTACAAGCTGATGGCACAGCACCAAAGGGTTCATTCTCATGACGGCCCGCTGGTTGTCCGTCACGTTTATAGCATCAACGATATCTTTAAGCGCTTCCGCTTTTTTTAGTGCTGAGGACGTATCTATCCCTTTCGGAGGGAATATTTCCGCTGTAACGGTGAATTTCTTTTCTCTCAGTGCCTTTTCAAAAGACATCTATTGCTCCATCCTTCTGGGACGGATAGCTTTTGTCCAGTCCTTGACAGGCTCAAATTCCGAAATGTTCTCTACTTTGTTGATCTGCTTGAGGCGCTCCTCTATAAGAGCCCAGGCACAGTCGTTCTTCTGGTCGACCTCGCACTTTCCTTCGACCGCCCCTCCGCACGGGCCGTTGAGAGTGTTCTTGGGGCACCTCGATACCAAACAGATGCCTCCGGTCCTGTCCAGCTGGCAATCTCCGCAGGTAGTGCACATTTCGTAGTATTTACCTACTCTTTCGATCTTTGCAACGAACATTGAATTGAGCGCGGGAAAAACCGCCTTCCCCACCAATCCCGATATCGTCTGGACCCCTGCCCCGCAGGCCATCACAAGAAAGGCGTCGGCCTTTTCGGCTTCTGCCCTGTGGGACGAAAGGTCCTTTTTGCACAGTCTTGAATCGCAGGTGGCTTCAACGACCGTCGTGCCGACGATCTCTTTTCCGTCTTTTTCCAGTCTCTGGGAAAATTCCTTTACCTGGTCCTTGCCCCCCGTAGCAGCAGTGGTTGCGCACGATCCGCATCCGACGATGAAAACGCTCTTGGCACCTTCCAGCATTTTCACTATCTCATCGTATTTCTTTTGCTCCGTAAGTATCACTTGGATATCATTCCTTGTTGGGATTTAGAGTTTGGGATTTAGGATTTGTCTCAACGGGCTTCATATGCGGAAAAAGGAGCACGTCCCGTATCGAGTGCGAATCGGTAAGCAGCATTATAAGCCTGTCTATCCCTATTCCCAACCCTCCGGTGGGCGGCATTCCGTATTCAAGCGCCCGCACATAATCCTCGTCGAGCGACTCGGTCTCCTCATCCCCGGCCTTTTTAAGCTCCATTTGTTTCTCGAACCTGCCGCGCTGGTCAACGGGATCGTTCAATTCGGAAAAAGCGTTGGCAAGCTCCATGCCTGATATTATCAGCTCAAACCTTTCGACCAGTTTAGGGTTATCCCTCTTTTTCTTAGCCAGGGGCGAGGTCTCGAGCGGATAATCCTTGATAAAGGTCGGTTGTATAAGGTGCGACTCGACAAAACGGTCATAAAGTTCGTTGATCAGCTTGCCTTCCCCCAGTTTTTCCACATCATCCACTCCCCTGTCCTTTGCCAACGCTCTGAGCTCTTTTAGAGGAACGTTTATATCTATGCCCGCGAATTCTTTAAGCGCGTCCGACAGCGTTACTCGCTTCCACGGGGTAGAAAAATCCAGCTCGTGCTGTTTGAACTTGATCTTCAGCGTGCCGAACACCGTTTTGACCGCGTCGGATATCAGCTCTTCGGTAAGTTTCATCACGTCCTCATAATCCGCGTAAGCCTGATATATCTCTATCATCGTATATTCCGGATTATGCTTGAAGGATATCCCTTCGTTCCTGAACACGCGGCCCAGTTCAAAGACCTTCTCAAAACCGCCGACTATGAGCCTTTTTAAATAGAGCTCCGGGGCTATCCTTAAAAAAAGCGGCATATTGAGCGCATTGTGATGTGTCTTAAAAGGCCTGGCGGCCGCGCCGCCCTGCAAAACGTGCAATATCGGCGTTTCCACCTCGAGAAAGCCTTTCTCCTCGAGATATTTCCTTATGTGGGATATCATCTTACTGCGCAGTTCGAAAACTTTTTTGACTTCAGGGTTCACGATAAGGTCGACATATCTCTGGCGGTACCTGAGCTCCACATCCTGCAGGCCGTGCCATTTTTCCGGCAAAGGATGCAGCGATTTGGTCAAAAGGACAAAGTCCTCTACTTTGAGGGTGGTCTCTCCGGTTTTGGTCTTGAACACCCTTCCCTTCAGCCCGACGAAATCCCCGATATCGGTCTTATCGAACAGATCGAATTTTTCCGGGCCGACATTGTCCTGTTTTACGTATATCTGTATCTTGCCGGACCCGTCCTGCACGTGCGCGAACGCGGCCTTGCCGTGCCCCCTTTTGAGCATGATCCTGCCGGCGATACTATAAGGTCTTTCGCTCTCCTTGCCGTGTTCGAGGTTGGCGTAGCGGCCAAGCAGCTCGCAGGACTCGGCGTCTTTCACGAAATTATAGGCAAAAGGCTCCATCCCCTTGCCCCTGAAATACTCCGCTTTTTCCCTTCTCAGCCTCAACAGCTCGCTTAAATTTTCCAGATCTTTTTCCACAATAATTCCAGTCCTTTCAATGTAAGGTCGGGATCGACAACCTCAATTATATCAGTTTTGGAGGATATCTTTCCCGCAAGCCCTCCGGTGGCAATGACCCTTGTCCCTCTGCCCAACACTTTTTTCAAACGTCCGACAAGCCCCTCTACTATTCCCACATACCCGTATAGTATTCCGGACTGCATCGCCGAAACTGTATCCTGGCCTATTACCGACTTGGGATATTTAAGCTCGACAAGAGGGAGCTTTGCGGTCTTTTCATGCAGCGCGTCCCTTGAGATGCCGATACCCGGAGCGATAGCCCCTCCGATATAGGCCCCCTTAGCGTTGACCGCGCAAAAGGTAGTGGCTGTCCCGAAATCTATTATGATAGCCGGCTTGCCGTATATTATGCGCGCCGCGTAAGCGTTCACCAGGCGGTCCGCCCCTATCTCAGCTCTGGCCGGAAGGGATATGTCCATTATGCCTTTAAAAATATCAGAAGAAACAAAAATGGGCTCCGCACCGTAGACACGCCTGATATCCGAACGGATCGCCCCGTCAAGCTTTGGAACGACACTGGATATGATGATCCCTTCAACAGGGATATTTTTGTATGCCGAAAGGAAAGTCCCAGCCCTCTTGTCGGATGTCTCAAATCTTATCAGATCATGGACGCGTCCGCTGTCGCACAAAGCGGCAACGATATTCGTATTGCCCACATCTATGGCAAGAAGCATGTTTGGATTATATCACGCGGGGCTTTATTGATAATTCGAGAGCCGCATTCTCTCTTTCATGGCCACCGGAAGCGTGTTGAGCAGTTTTTTTACCGTACCGTATCTGGCCATGTCACGCCTGTGAGGGCAGGCATCGTAAAATTCGCAAGGAGTCCCGACCTGAACGATCTCTTTGCACCTGGGGCATTTGATCTCGCCCTCTCTCATCAAGAGCTTGTTACATGAAGGGCATCTTTCCTCTTTGCCTGACATCGTCGGTCTCCTTTCAAGATCGGCACATGATCATCTATTAATACATCGTTAAAAACGCGGGAAAATTTCAGTTTTTTTTGCGCACTGG
>CAZRTO010000055.1:0-5312 GCA_964603025.1 uncultured bacterium
CTTTGCTATAATCATGTCTATCATGCCGGCAAGACATCCTTTGAGCGTTGCATTCGTCTGGCACATGCACCAACCTTTTTATAAGGACCTGGTGTCCGGTGAGTACATGCTTCCCTGGGTCCGCCTGCACGCGATAAAAGACTACTACGATATGGCCGCGTATATGGACCCGTTCCCTTCGGTTAAAGCCGTGTTCAATGTCGTCCCTTCTCTTCTTGTACAGATAGAGGATTATGTGGCAGGCACCGCCAAGGACAAGTTCTTTGAACTCTCGCTAAGGGCCCCGGAGGACCTTACACTTGCGGACAAGGTATTTATACTTAAGAACTTCTTTCTCGCCAACTGGGAGACCATGATAAAACCATATCCCAGATATAACGATCTGCTGCTCAAAAGGGGCCGGTTCGTCAGCGCGGCCGAGATAGAGACCGTGGCAAAGCGCTTTTCCAATCAGGAGATGTGCGATCTTCAGGTCTGGTTCAACCTGTGCTGGTTCGGCCAGATATACAAGGAGACCGATCCCGTGGTGTCGGGCCTGCTGAAAAAGGGCGGCTATTTCAACGAGGAAGATAAAAAAGCCCTTGCCGAAAAACAGATCGAGGTCATGAGGCTGATAATACCCAAGTACAGGCAGATGCAGGACGAGGGCAGGATCGAACTGTCAGTCACGCCTTTTTACCATCCCATACTGCCTCTTCTGTGCGATACCGAGATAGCCCGTGCGGCCAACCGCTCTGTCAAACTGCCGAAGAACCGGTTTGCCAGGCCGGAGGATGCCGCGCACCAGATAAAGGCTGCCGCTCAGTATTACCGGGATAAGTTCGGGGCCTATCCGGAAGGTATGTGGCCTTCGGAAGGTTCGGTCTCGGAGGCTGTGATCCCACTGGCCGCGGCGGCAGGTATTAAATGGATGGCCACGGATGAGGCCGTTCTCGCCAATTCCCTGGGGCACCGGCTCAGCGCCCAGGAACTTTTCAGCCCTCACACGGCGCACGCGGACGGCGCTTCTGTGCAAATGGTCTTCCGTGACAGAAAAATATCCGACGACATCGGTTTTGTCTATTCCAGATGGAACCCTTCGGACGCGGCCTCTGACATAATGGCCAAGCTTCACCATATAGCCGATATACTCCCGGATGATGACCGCCGCTATCTGGTCAGTATCATACTTGACGGCGAGAACGCCTGGGAATACTACTCCCGCAACGGCAGGGATTTTTTCGACAGCCTATACGGCATGCTTTCCGCGGACCCGCGCGTACGCACCGTCAGGATCAAGGACTTCTTGAACGAGAATCCTCCATCGATGTCTCTTCCGCGCCTTGCGGCGGGCTCATGGATAAACGCCAATTTTGATGTATGGCTCGGTCATGACGAGGATAATACATCCTGGGACCATCTGTATAACGCCAGAGAGATGCTCGCCGCCGCGTCGGACGCGCCCAAAGAGGCCTGGGACGAGCTCTATATAGCGGAAGGATCGGACTGGAACTGGTGGTATGGCGACGATCACAGCAGTGCCAACGACGAGGACTTTGACGCTTTGTACCGCAGGCATCTCATCAATATATACAAGCTTGCCGGAAAGGATTATCCGAAATACCTGGATGCTTCGATAAAGGTGATGAAGGCGGTAAAAGCCCTGAGGGAGCCCGTCTATTTCATCGACCCGATACTTGACGGAGAAGTGTCCAACTATTACGAATGGCTTTCCGCTGGGCTTTACAGCGTGGACCAGGCGCGCGGGGCCATGCACCAGACTGAGACCATAATAAGGAACATATACTACGGTTTCAACAGAAAGACCCTGTTCATCAGGATAGACCCGTCCATAGAGCTGTCGTGCGATGATCCCGAACTGAAGGATGTTTCCTTTGAGATAAATATCTCAAAGCCGGCTGTCAGAAAGGCCGAGCTCAAATGCGAGGAGGGCGGCAAGGCCTTTGCTCTCTTTCAACAGGACGGCGAGAAGAACTGGACCAAACTGAAAGATCTGCAGTCGGTCGGTGTCGGCAGAGTGATCGAGGCGGGGATCGATTTTTCGGACCTGGGGATAAAGGAACGGGATGAGATAAATCTGACAGTGTCCGTGAAAAGGTCCGGCAGAGAGCTTGAATACTGGCCCAAGGGGGGAGTTATATCCTTCAGGGCCCCGGACGAGGACTTTGAGTCCGCAAACTGGTTCGTATAGAAAGGCATATCTTGAAGAAAATAAACTTTTTATTCGCAGTGCACTGTCATCAGCCCGTGGGGAATTTTGAGCACGTGATAGAGGACGCCTATAACAGGTCGTACCTGCCTTTTATAAGCGTACTGGAAAAATATCCCGCCATAAAGATGACCGTGCATTACACCGGCATACTGCTTTCCTGGTTCAGGGACAAGCATCCCGAGTTCCTCAAAAAATTGAAAGCACTGTCCGACAGGGGACAGATAGAGATAATGACCGGGGCGTACTATGAACCGATACTCGCGGTGATCCCCGACAGGGACAAGCTCGGGCAGATAAACAAGCAAAGCTCCTTTATAAAAGAGCGCTTCGGTAGTGAGCCAAAGGGGCTCTGGCTGGCGGAGCGCATCTGGGAGCCGCATCTCGCCGGGCCGCTCAGCGAGGCGGGCATTAAATACACCGCTCTCGACGATTATCACTTTATCAGCGCCGGGCTGGAGGAAAAAGAACTCAACGGATACTATGTTACCGAGGAACAGGGGTCCGCGCTGAATGTGTTCCCGATAAACAAGCACCTCAGGTACCTCATACCTTTCAAGCTGCCGCACGAGACAATAGACTATCTGCGCTCCATCGCCACCGAGGACGGGAGCGATGCCGCGGTGATCGCCGATGACGGCGAGAAATTCGGGGTTTGGCCCGGGACTTTCAAATGGGTCTATGAGGAGCGCTATCTCGACAACCTTTTTACCGAGCTCTCAAAGGAAGCCTCATGGATCAACACCATGACCTTTTCCGGTTATATGGAAAAATATCCGCCGAAAGGCCGGATATATCTTCCCGCGGCCTCATATTTTGAGATGATGGAGTGGTCGCTTTTGACCAAGGCGGGAAAAACTTTCGACGAGATATCCAGAGAGCTGCGCGACAGCGGCAAGCTGGAAAGGTATAAAAGGTTCTTCAAGGGCGGGTTCTGGAGGAACTTTTTCGTCAAGTATCCGGAGAGCAACAATATGCACAAAAAGATGCTTCACGTGTCCCGCAAGGTCTGGCGTGCGACTGACAAGCACGGTCCCGGGACAGGGGCAATGCAGGACGAACTGTGGAAAGGGCAGTGCAACTGCGCTTACTGGCACGGTGTTTTCGGGGGGCTTTATCTTAACTATTTGAGGCATGCGGTATATGAGCACCTGATCAACGCCGAAAGATCCGCCGATGCCGCGGACCACCACGGCAAAAAATGGATCACGGCCGAGTCCGTGGATTTTGACGGCGACGGACATGAAGAGGTGCTGGTCAGCACTCATCTCATGAACCTTTACTTCGATCCGGACCGCGGTGGCGCGCTTTTTGAACTGGACTACAAGCCAAAGTCCTTCAACCTGGTGAACACTCTTTCGCGCAAAGAAGAGGTCTACCACAAGGACGTGCTCAGGTCGCAGGCGCACCAGATGACGCTGACGGGCACGACCAACGGGGCTTCTAGCATACACGATGCCGTCAGGGTAAAAGAGGCCGGGCTTGATAAGCTGCTGACATACGATAAATGCAGGAAAACCTGTCTGGTGGAACATTTCCTCTCCCCGGAGACCACATTTGAGGCGTATTCATCCGCCAGGTACCGCGACCTGGGTGATTTTGAGTGCGGCGCATATTCCCACGAGATTAGATACGGCGCGAAACAGGTCAGCGTGATCATGTCAAGGCAGGGGACTATTGAGACAGGCGGCAGGGCTTATCCCATAGAGATAAAAAAGACCGTTACTGTTTATGCCGACAGTCCCGAGATAGATGCGGACTGGGAATTGTTAAATCCGGGTCGGGAGGATATAAATGTGTGGTTCGGAGTGGAGAACAATTTCTCGCTTCTCGCGGGCAATTCCCCTGACAGGTTCTACGAGATAGACGGAAAAAAACCGTCCGATCATATGCTCGCCGGAAGGGGCACCGAAGATTCTATATACGAGACCAAACTCGTTGACAAATGGAGCGGAATAAGTATAATTGTAGATACTGTTCCGCGTGCGGGCCTGTGGAGATTTCCCATCGAGACCGTCTCCCAGTCCGAGGGCGGTTTTGAAAGGACCTTTCAGAACAGTTCTCTGCTCTTTCACTGGAAATGCAGCATTAGATCCGGGGAAAAAGCCGCCTTTTCGATGAAAATAAAACTGCCGGAAGGAGTTTCCTGATGCCCGAAATAAGAAAAGACCCTATATCGGACAGATGGGTGGTGATATCCACCGAGAGGGGCAGGCGTCCGGCTGAGTTCAACAAGCCTGGAGGGGAGAACTCTTCCTTTGCCGAACAAAAGAGCTGTCCGTTCTGCGAAGGCAATGAGAATAAAACTCCCAAGGAGGTGCTTGCCTACAGAAAACCCGGCACCGCTCCTGACACGCCTGGCTGGTCTGTCAGGGTCATGCCCAACAAATTCCCTGCGCTCGTCATAGAAGGCGAGATAAACAGGACCGGCATCGGTCTTTTCGATATGATGAGCGGGATAGGCGCCCATGAAGTGATAGTGGAGACCCCACGCCACAATGAGAGCATAACCGACCTCCCGGACGCCCATGTCGAAAAAGTGCTTTACGCTTACAGGGACAGGATCCGCGATCTTGAAAAGGACAAGAGGTTCCGCTATGTGCTGGTCTTTAAGAACCATGGAGAAGCTGCCGGAGCTTCGCTGTCTCATTCCCATTCGCAGCTTATCGCAACCCCGATCACTCCCAGATACGTCAAAATGGAGCTCACGAACGCAAGGGAGTATTTCAGAGAAAAGGAGCGCTGCATATTTTGCGACCTGATAAGGCAGGAGCTCAGCGCCGGCGAAAGGATCGTGGCCGAGAACGAGCACTTTGTGGTGTTCACTCCTTTTGCCTCCAGGTTCCCGTTCGAGGTATGGCTCCTTCCGCGCAAACATTTCGCACGGTTCACCGACATGGGTGAAGAAGAGATGAAATATTGCGCGCGCCTGCTCAAGGACATACTGGCCAGGATAAAAAAGACCCTCTTTGATGCGCCCTACAATTATGTTCTGCATACGGCGCCCAATGTCGTAAACAGGCCGGGAAGGCCGGATTACTGGGGCACCATACAGTACGACTATCACTGGCATATCGAGATAATACCCCGTCTGACCAAGACC
>CAZRTO010000055.1:5322-7115 GCA_964603025.1 uncultured bacterium
GGGGTTCCGGTCTTTATATAAATCCAACTCCTCCGGAAGAAGCGGCAAAGTACCTCAGAGAGATCATGTAAAAGGGGGGCGGTAAAAATGGTCGAGAGTTCAAGGAAGAAGAGAACCGGCACCAGAACCGCGGTATCCAAAAAGGTAGCGGAAGCGGCCAAGCAGATAGTGAAAAAGAAAAAAGCCGCGGTTAAACCGGTCCGCGCCAAAAAGGTCAAGAAAAAACGCGTTGTGCGCGCGATAAAAACACCGAAAAAGCCATCCGTTGTTCTGGTCATCGACGATATAAAGCCGGCGCAGAGCGAACCTCCGCTCAATGCCCGGACTGAGACGACCCAGGAAAACGTCGAAAGGGCCAAGTACTCTCCGGCTCCTGTGATGCAAAAGCTGTCCGGGGGGATGTCTTTTGAACTGCCCTGGGGATACAACGAAAGCAGGATCACTGTCATGGTGAGGGACCCTCACTGGCTGCATTCATACTGGGAACTGCCCGACTGGAAGCTGGATGAGATGAGATCCACTATAGGACACTCCGTTTTTTCCAGGTCAAAGAGGATAATCCGGGTTTACGACGTAACGGGCAAAAAGTTCACCGGTCTTAATGCCAACAAGAGCTTTGACATCGAAGTGGGGACCGAGCCGCGCAACTGGTACATCAACACAGGAGAGCCTAACAGGAGCTACTGCGTAGACATCGGCTATCTTACACCCGAAGGAAAGTTCTACGTTGCCGCGCGTTCTAATATCGTTTCTACTCCGCCGGACAGCATGTCCGATGTGATCGACGAGGAGTGGCTGACCATAGACTGGGAGAGGATATATGCTATGTCAGGCGGGTTCGGGATAGGGCGGTCATCCGGAGAGATAAAGGAGCTGCTCAAAAAACGCCTTAAAGAAGAGCTTTCTTCCGGGGCGGTATCCAGCTGGGGCAGTGATTTCTTAAGGCCGGCGCCCAAACAAAAGGATTTCTGGCTGGTCGTGAACACAGAGCTCATAGTTTACGGCGCGACCGAGCCGGATGCCCGTGTCACGATGCAGGGGCTTCCTATCAAACTGCGCCCTGACGGCACCTTTTCCATGCGGTTCGCCCTGCCCGACGGCAGGCAGGAGATCCCGGTGGTCGCGGTGAACAAGGACGGCGACATGAAACGTCAGATAACCCCGTCGGTAGAGAAAAGAACCAAATAATGGAAAAGGGGTATCTTTCCTTAGTCCTGCACGCGCACCTTCCGTATGTCCGGCATCCGGAATACAGGGATTTTCTCGAGGAGGACTGGCTTTTTGAAGCTATCACAGAGACCTATATACCGCTCATCAACGTGTTCGAGGGGCTTATACGGGACAATGTCCCTTTTCAGATCACCGTATCCCTTTCCCCGACGCTCATGTCGATGTTCAGGGATGGGCTCCTGCAGGACCGCTATATTGAGCATATCAACAAGCTCATAGAACTCTCTTACAAAGAGATCGACCGCACCCGTTTTCAGCCCGAGTTCAACAGCCTGGCCCATATGTACAAGGATAAATTCGAGAACGCGCGCCATGTTTTTTGCGATAAATACCATAAGGACCTGACCAACGCGTTCAAGTGGTTCCTTGAGACCGGAAAGGTCGAGGTGATCACCTGCGGGGCCACGCACGGGTTCCTTCCGCTTATGGAGGTCTCCAAAGAAGCGTCAAGGGCCCAGGTCAGGGTCGCGGCTTCTTATTTTAGGGAGGTGTTCGGACAGACCACAAAGGGCATATGGCTTCCCGAATGCGGGTATGTTCCCGGACACGACGAGTTCCTGAGC
>CAZRTO010000056.1:0-7010 GCA_964603025.1 uncultured bacterium
CCGTGTTAAGATCCTTGTCTGACATTTCATTTCTTCTGGCTTTTTTCTCCAGCCTGGAGGCCCTTTGTTCCATTTCGTTAGCGGTGAGCTGGAGCTGCTGCAGAGCCACCCTTTCTGCGTCTTCGGTGTATTCGTCAAAAAAGCCGATAGCAATGTCGAGCTTTTTCTTCATGTTGGCGCTGACATTGTTTGCCCAGTCCGGCCTTAATATGAGTACGTCCTCTTCTGGATTTTCAAAAATGCCTTCGTAATTCAGACCTTCTTTTTGCATATCTTCCTCAATGACACTTTTTAAAAGGCGTTTTTTGCCTTTCATTTCAGCATTGAACTTGTCCTGTAGTTCTTTTGTTAGCTCTCCTTTGAACCACTCGGACACGCTCCTTAGATTGTCCGCAAGTCTCGTATATCTATCTTTCAGCTCGCCCGATATGACGCCTTCCAGGAGCATCTTATGCGTTTTATCCTGCTTCTGTTTAACGAACGTTAGAAGAACCTTTTCCGAATGTGCTATAGCAAGCTCTTCGCCAAACCCGTCTTTTGTATTGTATGGCTGCTTGTCTGACATGCAGACGAATGATATGTTGGGATTGCGCGTATTGAACATGGCTGAGAAGAATATTCCCAGGCTGTGCTCATGCGTTCCGGTATGCGGGTTCACTATAAGCGTGTTCACCCCTTTTGCTTTTTTGCTGATCTCCAGATCTCCTATTAGATCTTTAGAGGATGCGGCCAAAGATGTTCTGAACCCTTCCGATGTATTGATGGAATGCCCGCCGCCATGGATCTCGCTCACCAGTCCCACGCCGGCTGCGGTCAGTGCCAGGGCGGAAGCCATCATAGGCGCAATAACGGACAAAGAACTAACAATGGCCTTAAATCCGGTATCGGCGTTCTTGTCAAATGCGAGGTCGACAGCCCAGTTCCTGTGTTTCAAGATCATATGTGGAAGCAAAGATACGGCCAGCAGAGCTGGCAGTCCTCCCGCTGCAAAAGCGGATGCCCAGAGCCCGTACTTCATGCCCTTAAGCGGGGTCTTGATCATCCACTCGTCTTTTATGTTCTGTTTGCTTCTATTGTACATCTGAAGCAGCGCGGTCTTGACTAATTCATTGTCGTGAAAATGTTTTTTTATGTGGTCGTCTGCATCGCTTTTAAAGATGAGCTCATCGGCATCCGGATTCATGAAGATCTTATCCAGCTTGCCGCCAAGCGAAGGGTAATCTTTGAGCAGGCCGGCCTTGCTCCACTTAGTGAGGTCGGCAAACCTCCAAAGGAGAGAACTGCTCATCAGCTTGTAAGCATTAAATCCGTTAAATCCTATTTTTTCTGAGATCCGCGGATTGCGTATCGCAGCCGTGGTAGCAAATCCAGCCGCAGGTATTGATATAAGCGCAGGAACAAGCAGACCTAGAGTGCTTACCATAAATGCAGAGGATACCGCAAGGAGCATCATCCTAACTCCGAGATACAATTTTTCCGAAGCGATGGAATAGCTTGCCCATTCCATTTCGCTTTTCATCCTCTTTTCCGTACCGGGATCTATCTGTCCTCCGTATGATCTCTTGAGCCGGTTGGTGTGGTTCAGCACATCCATCTTAAGCGAGCCGAAACCATAGGCAAGAGCCCCCGGAAAGAGGAAGCCCAGGCTCTTGGCAAGATGCATGATAGCGATATTAGTCTGGTACATCTCAATCCCAAGGCCAAATCCTCCTGCTAGGACACCGATGAGAGGCAACACCCTGCTTGCCATATTCATGTAAGGGACGAACGGATTGTTTTGGTCCATGCGACCGGCAGCCCATCCGATGGCTTTGCCAGCTGCAAAAAGTCCGATACCTGTCATAAGCAGTGGCGGGGCGGTAGAAAGCGATGCCAGTATGCCCACAGCGCCTGCCATGGCAATGAGCGTGGCCGTTGTATAGCTAACATCCAGCTTGGCGGCTCCGGCGAGAGTGGATATGGAGCCGTGTCCCATCCACTTTGCAGTTTCTTTTATTCCATGCCACATCAGATCTAAAGTGCCGTCACCGTGAGATGAAACAAAAGGATCTGTCACAGCCTCTATCCTATTGGAAAGAACATGCGACACGTGTTGATTGACCTGCGCCATCTGTGTGTCTTCCAGATTATCAGCATGCAGTTCTTCTCTTGAGAGAGTTGCAGCGCCTTCGCGCAATTTTGCCTGGTTAATTGTGCCGAGAGAGTCAACGACGCCTTTTGACATAAGCGCTTCGTTTATTCTTTTTCCGATGTCAGGCAGGCCAATGCTGCTTAGTGTTCTGTCTGAAACGAAATCAGATTCAGACACTATCGGGGCCATAAAATCTTTGAAATGTGCAAGACGCGATGCGGTTATATTGCCCATTAGGTGTTCCGGGCGCACATCTGAAAGGCTCAAAGGGGATGCGCCGCTCTTTAGTATTCCAGTATTCCTCATGAAGTCCAAGGTTTGATTGTGTGCGCCCAGATGGCCGATCCTATTCCCGTATTGGCTTATATTACGAGACAAGGCAGTTCTGTCGGCAAATGTATTATGATAGGCGGCTGTGCCTATTCCTTGTGCCGGTGTAAATCTGCCGAATGAGGAGCTCATATCTAATTGTCCCCCTGCATATATATATCGATATTAACAATGGCCGATTTCAGTACGAAATTATATGCTTTCAAGGTATAATCGGAACAAAGAAGGCGTTTCATGCATAGATATCGGATGTTTTTTGGAAAAATTTCAGTTTTTATCTGTATTGCTCAATCTTCTGATCTGCTGACGAGAGCCCTGAACAATGCTTTGAGGGTTTCTATGGTTATAAGATCGGCATAGCCTCCGTAAATAGCTCTTGCGGGGGCAATTGCCGGGAGTCTGCTTATTTCGTCCCTGTTCAAAGGTTTGCGGCCGACAATCCCCCATATCCCGCTCGGATCCTCCTCTGGGGCCAATTTGGGGGCAATGGTCTTACAATCGATATCTCCCGCTTTTTCAGTCGAAGATACCGTGGCGGCTTTCATTTTATGGAAGCAGATATTAACAGGCTCAGGGGTTACGCCCTGTTCGCGCGCCTCGTCTTGTATTCTCATCACATCTTTTATCGCGTCAGAGTATCTGTGGTCGATATTGTACGGGTCATAAAACCACGACCGGGGATTAATGATTGTGCGCTGCCTGTACCAGTTTATGCCATCATTGGAGTATATTGTAGTAATAGGTATTATTCCGGGTCTGATAGAATATTTTGCGTTATCGGTGTCGATCGGGTCCGGTGGAAGCCAGGTAGAAGGATCGTTCCAGATCATCGCGTCTGAGTCTCTGCCGATAGGCAAGGTTATATCAGGACTCATAGCATTATTTTGTCCGGCATCATTAGCTATAATAGGCCTTTCTGCGATATTTGCCTCGGCCGGCGCATTGCGTCTTGCACTGCTATCAGCCGTACTAGCAGTGGCTCCATGTTCGATCTGGGACGATATTGATACGTTTCCCATGTTGTTCAGTTCTTTCCTCTATAGTCAGCCACTCATTATTACATCGACATAGTTTGAGGGAAATTTCACGGGAAATTAAGCGGTGCCGGAGAAATAGGGGATGCTGCCAAACGAATATGTTAAAAATCCGTCAGACTTTCCATTAACAAATAAGACAGATCATTCAGCTGTAAATAGGCGGTAACTGTCGGCGTTATAAGATTTTTCTTTTTCAGCCATTTTACGGCATTTGTGGCTTTTACCTCATCCTTGCCAAGGGCATTTTTCAGCTTATCTTCGATATCTTTCTTTATGTTTGGGATCTTGGACGCGTGGACAGCTTCATCAATAGCAGCTTTCTTAAAGCGTTCTTTGGCTTCGGCAGAAACCAACGGCACGGGGCTGAGCGTCAGACACATCAACACTTCTGCCGTGAGCAGGTCGGCTTCTTTGATTGCGTTGTATGCCGATACAGCCGGACCGCTAAACTGCATAGCAGTATCAAGAGCGTGTGCGAATTCGGCATTCCCTGAAATAGATGATATTGCACATTGCCGCATATAAGCTTTTAAGGCAGCAGATAGCTTGGTCATTTTAGTTGCGTGCGCATAAAGCTTTCTTGCTCTTGCGATGCTGATAGGAGTTAGCTGGAGTAGACGGGAGGCCATTTCGTCTGCGGCATCTGTATTCGTGTCAATGCCGATATGCCTGCTGTCCGTTCTTATGTGCGATACAACCGCTTTCTGAACATCTTCGCTTTGGCTGCACAGAAGCAACAGCAGGTCTTCTTTCGACAATTGACTAAGATCCAGCATCTTTAACGCGGCGACTGCGCTTTTGTCGGCGCCCGAAGCGATCGTCAGTAGGGCGCGAAATGAAATAGCAGGACATGCCAGAATATTTATTTTTAATTGGGTAAGGAATGCGTTGTTTGGCTCTTTAAAATCGATGAAATACCGCGCAAGTTCTTCCAGAATTTTACCATCGTGAGCTGACAACATAGTCTTAAGATTGTTTAATGCAACCAAAGATTCTTTTTTGGCTTTTTTTATGATCTCGATGAGCACTTCTTTATCGGCTGCCGGGTGATTTGCTATTTTAGCTGCGATTTGCCCTTGTGCACACAATTCCTTTAAATCTATGGCAGAATAGTGGTCGAAAAAGTAGTCAAAGACATATTCTTTCATCTTGTTTAGCGAGACATCAGCTATCGAAATTCCAATATCCGTAAAAGTAGATGCTAATTTTCCCAAAACATCCGGATTGTTGCTGCAGGCAAGCAAAGTGATTTGTGTGGGTGTCAACCTCCGCAAGTCTAGACGTTTAAGCGCATCGCGTGCATATGGTTCATTTGATCGACACAGTTTTATCAGGTGATCGATAGACGTGTTGGGATGCGCGATGACCGCCTCTCTGACAACCCTACTGGCTGAATCAACTAATTTGCCCAGTGATTGTGAATTATTGAACAACGCATTAATAGAATCCTTATCTAGTTCTTGCTCTATGCTGTCGGCTCTATTATTTATAATATCCAGAAGTTGATATTTCTCTGTTATTGACATTTCGCCGTATACGGCAAGAGTTTCTTTTACGACATCATAACTGTATTTGTTTTTGCTCGCAAGACAAAACGATGTAAGTTCTTTAGATGGCGTGAGCCGTTCTTTTCTTTCCACATCTTTGTTGAAGGAGCCTCTTGCGTTAAGAGCATTAAATGCCTTAAGCGCATATCCATCGCCTGAGTATGCAAGATGAAGTAGTATGGGGGCAGGTGTATTAGGATGGCCGGCTATCCAGTAAAAAGGTGCAAGCTCAGTTCTGCCGAAACGTTTGGTCAAAAAAAACGGCTTATGACCAGTTAGTTTTGAGAGGTCGATGCTTTCCAATTTATCCGGAGAACACCCGTCCCTGATAAGCCTATAAAGATCCATGACGGAGCCGTTCTTGGCGCCTTCAAAAACACGTCCTTGTTTCATTGCTTCCGGAAGAAACATTCTGCCGGGCATACCTTCCGCTTCGCCGAGGATCCTTGCCGTCGCGCTGGGCCAGCGCGACATAACAGCGTGCAGGGCGGTGCCGATCTCTGCTTTTTTCATCCCTTTAGGTATCGTTATGCTCGAAATGCCCGCTTTTTGCAGCATCCTTGAGGCGGTCATTTGTCCCAAACATTTTTCAGCTCCGCCAGTTTCCAAAATAATGCGTGAATTTCTGACAGAGAGTTTTGTTTCTCCAAGAGCTGAAGATCTTGCAGCTTCCTGAGCAAGGGTTTGCGGGATAGAGCGATGGACTATCCTGTTAAATAAAAGCCCCGGCCTTGTAATCGTCCTATTTGCATATGCTAAATCTACTTTAATTCCTGCCATGTATGTCTCCAGATGATAAACGCGTTATTGTCATGTCCTCGTATTCTTGAAGTGCTTGAGTTAGACGCCATATTTGCGCATTGGTCAGTTCAACAGCCAAGACATACTTATTATTGGTTGGTATTGCGGAGACCAGTTCTTTATCGGACAAAGACAAGCTTCTCCAAATTCCGAGAAAGATCGCATTCCATTTATCAACCGGGACTTGTATCGTGTAATTTGAAGCTGAGTTTAATTGCGCAACTTTGGCTCTCAAGGCTGTTATTGTTCCCTGTATTTCGGGGTTTTCTTGTTCATCTTGTGCTTGTTCTGCTAGAGCCAGCGCCTTTTCGAATGCCTTAACGTCATGCTCGCCGCAACTCTGAGCTATTGATTGACTTTCAGCAAGGAGATTCTCAGATCTCTCACCCTGCCACACTGCAAGATTGCTATTTGTAAGCGCCCATTTGCCTTCACTATTTTGATAAAGCGCTTGAATAAACTCAAGAGGATTTTCTACAGCGATGTTTGTGAATAATAGCCTTGCGAGTCCAGCTCCTGACTCTTCTGATGTCAGTATTCCCGGTAAAACACTATGAGATAATGCGTCCACAACTGACTTGTTGGTATCGTTTAATTTGCCACCGGTGAGAGCTATAATCTTATCTGCAAGCGATTGCGAGGAGCCACATTTAAGCATTGGAAGCAAAACGTCGTTGATCGCGGATGTCAGTCTTTTGTTATTATTGCCCACGGAGCCTAACTTTCTATTTTCTCTTCCCAGGTACATATTCTGGCGGATCGATGCCGCAAGCGAAACAGCCCCTAACGAAACCACTCCCGCGGCAATGCCGGTAATGGTGGAGGAGTTGCTGACAATGGTGTCCATGACTTCCGGTGAAATGCCCGATGATATATATGCAACAGCAGTTCCGGCAATCGATGAGGCGCCTATAGCGAAAAGCGGCTTCTTTAAAGCCATTCCGCTATCCGGAGTCATATGGAGATTGGATCTCCCCGATTCAACAGATCTGTTCGCATTAAGAACCGCTGTTCTGCTGAAGTGCGGCAGTCTGTGAGTGTAAGACCTGATCCCACCATGCAAACCCGATGCCTGTGTTTTAAAATAAGTTGCCATCACATTTCTCCTTTTTAATTATTGAACATATCCCATGTCCATGGTTTCCATAAGACCCGATCGCGCGG
>CAZRTO010000057.1:0-6977 GCA_964603025.1 uncultured bacterium
CTTTTTGGCACATTTGATGCGTGAGATTGCCTTATTTAGTTCGCATTGTCGGGGCGGGTCGCGACCCGCCCTTACATGGGATACTTGGGACCAGCACCAAGATAAAAAAATCCCGGTGTCTATTACTGGAGGGGCTACACCTGTTCCCATTCCGAACACAGAAGTTAAGCCCTCCGAGGCCGATGGTACTTAGACTTTACGTCTTGGGAGAGTAGGAAGATACCGGGTTTTTTTTATGATATCGCGAATTGCGCGAATCTTTCAGGGCGATAGCCACGCTAATTTAAAAAAGGACCTTTCGGGGTCCTTTTTTGTTGCCTTTCGGGATGGTTTCCCATTGTGAAATAGTCTGCCGAAAACACCGATATATATATAGGAGGGCATAAGGTGAACTATCATGCGAATGTAATTGTAAGCTCTTGCCTGACAGGCATTAAATGTAATTACATGGCTCTGGGCAAACCCAGGCAGCCGGTGTTTTCCTTTGTTTCTACACATAAGCTGCCTCCAAAAGCTGTTGACCGCCTCAAGGCCGCAGATCTGGTAAGAGGTGATCTGCTCAGTACTTCAGTGTTATTTAAATCAGCTGTGCCAAACGGCTGGGTGCCGTTAAAGGATGTAGAGTTCAATCCCGTACTTGTTTGCCCGGAGCAGATGGGAGGCCTACCGACCCCGAGGCTCCCTTCGGAAATAACAAAAATGCCGGGCTCGCCTTCGCAAACGGCCTTTGATCTTTCCGAGTGGAAAGCGAGCTGGTCCCTCATAAACCAGGAGAATAAGGATGTGACCGGCAATTTTTTATCAGGAGCTTTGATGGCGCTTGAGATCGCTCAGATGTATGATGCGAAGCTGGCTATATTCAAGGCCAAAAGCCCTTCCTGCGGTTTCGGGATGGTAGCCAACGGGAAGTTCGAAGAAACACTGGTCCCGGGATACGGAGTGACAGCTCATCTCTTTGCTTCCAGCGGCATATTTGTAATGCCTGATAGCGATCTTCTTTAAGGTCTCTGACGGCTTCATGCTATAATTTCATCAGGTTATGCAATAGCCTCCCCGCAGGCATCCAGACCTCACCTAAAAATGCGCGTACTTATTGAATTTGAAAAGAAACCTTTGCTGTTTGAAAAGCCGTTCGGGATAATAACCTGTACCAGGCTTATTGATGTGCCAAAATGCTTCGCAAAAATGGAGGCCGAACTGTCAAAAGGCAGGCACCTGGCCGGCTTTATTTCGTACGAGGCGGGGTATGCTTTTGAGGACAAATTAAAGGTCGGCGGGGGTTACGATTTTCCTCTGGTATATATGGGGGTGTATGACAAGCCGAAGGATATATCCCCGCGCGCTTCCGGAAGCGCATCCTCTTCAAAGTCAGCGCTTCAAATCGTCACCACCAATATCAGCCGGCCCGATTACTTCGAAGACATCAACGCGATAAGGTCATTTATAGAGCTAGGGGACGTGTATCAGATCACCTATTGCATGAAGTTCATTCTGGACCATGGTGCCGATAAATACGCACTGTACAGGGGGCTTTATGACGTGCAGCCGGTACCTTACCCGGCCTACATCGAGGCGGACGGCTTTAGGGTGTTGTCACTGTCCCCTGAGCTTTTCATGAAAAAGAAAGGCGGCCTAATCGTCACCAAGCCGATGAAGGGCACATGGTTCCGCGAAGGATTCATGAACAATATCCTTGGCGGACATTTACTCAAGCATGACCCAAAGAACCGCGCCGAGAATGTCATGATAGCCGACCTTTTGCGCAACGACCTGGGCCGGATCGGGCGCAATGTCCGGGCGCCACGGCTGTTTGAGGTGGCCGGATACAGAACGCTTTTCCAGATGACATCTACCGTTTCTGCATCGGTGGAAAAAGATATCCCTTTGTACGACCTGTTCAAGGCGCTTCATCCTTCGGGGTCCGTTACAGGGGCCCCCAAGATCCGCGCGATGGAGATAATACGGGAACTTGAGCGCGAGGACCGACGGATATATACCGGAGCGATAGGATATATCGCTCCGAATAAGGACCTCATGTTCAATGTTCCCATAAGGACGCTTCTTTTCCGGGGCAGCCGCGGCGAGATGGGGGTTGGCGGAGGGATAGTATGGGATTCGACCCCTCATGGCGAGTGGGACGAGTGCATGATAAAGGCCCGGTTCATTACCGGATCAAAGAAGGGATGATATAATTCACATATGCAAATAGTAAACAAGACCATCGGTCTTCAAGAACTTAGTTTGATGGCTCAAAAAATGTTCGGAAATTTTGTAAAAGCCGTTGTTGATGTGAAAAAAGGGATCATGGCTGTCGATGCCGAGCTGCATGCGGATGAAGAGGCGTTTTTGATAGAAAACGGTTCCAAGCAATCCGATCTTTGGGGGATCAATCTTTATCCGGAAATGGAAGGTGATGACTTCGTAGAATATGACTCCATGATCAATATCAAGCCCGCTCATGGCAACCGCTCGCGTACTGTGGCGGATCCGGCCTTAAGGGCACAGATATTATCCATTGTCACCGGAATCGTAAAAAGATGAGCCTGCAGCACAAAGGACTGGCTGCCGGCAGATGGTTTGAGCTGTCTTTGCCGGAACAGATGGCCAATATCGGCAGCGAGGTCATAAGAGCGATAAATTGGAAGAAAAAGGGCAACGAAGCGTATAAGAATGCCGCGTTTGAAAGGGCTTTGGAGCTTTTTGATCTTACTATTTCCGACAGAAGATATTTAAAAAGACTCCGGGAACTGACCCGCCTGCGCGAAGCGTTCGTTGATTATATGGGCTTTGACAATCAATACGGTTCTTCCGAAGCGCAATGGTCGAGCTATTTTGATTCCTTCAACTATGCCGCAAGATCGCATATCTGATATGGGCAATCTCTGGGATCCTCTTACTCACGATTCCGTAATTGACGCGGTCTCTGCCGCCGCCGGGGAGCCTCTGAGCGCGCTGCTTATCAAACGCAACAGCTATATCAACAGGGTGTTCGAGCTCGAGAAGAAAGGGTCCAAGGAAAGATTGATAGCCAAGTTCTACCGCCCCGGCCGCTGGGCCAAGGAGATGATACTCGAAGAGCACGCTTTTACAAAAGAACTGCTTGCCATGGACAACCATGTGATCCCGCCGCTCGAATTTGCCGGCAATACGCTTTTTGAGCATGACGGGATATGTTTTGCCGTATTCCCGAAAAAAGGCGGGCGCGCGCTGGACGAGTTTGACAAAGAGGCATGGATCAATATAGGGCAGTTGATCGGCAAGATACACCTGGCCGGATCTAAGTCCGCCGTGTCAAAAAGGGTTGTCTGGAGGCCCGATACCGCGACAAGCCACCACGCCGAAGTGATCAACGCGTTGGACGTCGTGCCGGAAGATTTCAGGATTTCTTTCAACTCAATGACAAAGGCTTTTATCGCCGGGGCATCTGCTGCGTTCAACAATATACCGGCGATCAAGCTTCACGGCGATATACACAGGGGCAATTTTATCCACCGGCCGGGAGAGGGGACTTATGTGGTAGATTTTGACGATATGTGCACCGGACCCGCCGTCCAGGACCTTTGGATGCTGCTGCCCGATAAGGTAGAAAATTGCAGCGCAGAGATAAACTGGTTTATAAGCGGCTACGAAACGTTCTGCGGCTTTGACAGGAAAAGCCTCGAGCTTATCTCTTATCTGCAGGCCATGCGCATGATACATTTTGCCGCCTGGTGCGCCGTGCAAAAAGATGATCCCGGCTTTGAGGCCCACTTCCCGGAGTGGGGCACAAAGAAATATTGGGGCCAGCTGATACGGGATGTGTCGCAGCTGATGAGCGACGATGAATAGCCGGATCTTATTTGTCTGATTCCATCACTATGACCGGCGTCCCGATACCGCTTTCAAGCCCTTCGTACCGCATGAACCTGTGAGGCTTTGAAACGGTGTACCAGAAATAATTCTTAGGTACGAACGCCCCGACAAAACCCAGCGCGCCCAGGTCGGGGATCAATTCCAGTTTGTAGCATTCCACGTCCTTGCCTTTTACGGTGACCGTCTCTTTGCCGCGAAGTTTCATGGTTATGTTGTAGAGCGCCGGTTCGTGCGTGATAAGATAAAATTTTGTGTCTTCACCGCTTCCAAAAGGGAAGTTCGGCAGCAGCCTTCCCATGATATCCCGGTCCAGAGTGTTGGGGTTGAGATCAAAGGTCTTTGTGGAACCATTGAGGTCGCAAACGACCTTTTTGGCCTCGTAGTTGTACGATTTATCCAGGGTAAATACCGGTTTGCCGTCAGTGTCCTTCATTTCCAGTTTGACTTCGTATGGAGTGAGCGCATCAGCCGCTATCTGGTAATATCCCCTGACGGTCCAGGTTTTGTAAGCATTATCCTTGCCGTATCTGCCTTTGCCGGTCTCTTCGGTATAGATGAACGGCTTGCCGTTAAAGGTCGTTCTAGTTGTCGTGAGCGAGCTTTGCCAGCGCACATCGCCGGTCGATTTTTCGTAGGCTGTGATCCTGTCACTTCCGGTCTCGATTGGCAGCGTTTTGAGAGTCGCGGCATGGCAGTATCCGAACATGGCGGCTGAACAGAACAGGGCCGCGAAAAAATGTTTCTTCCCCAGCATAAAAGCTCCTCCCTTGTGCGGGCCGTTTTATGACATATTACCACAAACATCCCGTTCCCGTATGATAAAATATCCCTAAAATGAGGAAGATAAAGATAGCTTTTTTCGATGCCAAGCCGTATGACAGGGAGTATTTCGAAAGGGAGAACGGGGCATACGGTTTTACAATAAAATACCTGACCGAGCAGCTCTCCGTTGATACAGCCGTGCTTTCCAAGGGATTTGACGCGGTTTGCGCTTTTGTCAACGATCGGCTTGACGCGGAGGTGATAAGAACGCTCAAAAGGAACGGGATAAAGCTCGTGGCTCTCAGAAGCGCAGGATACAACAATGTGGACCTAAAGGCCGCGCACGGGAGCATGCACGTGGTCAGGGTACCTGCTTATTCTCCTTACGCGGTGGCGGAGCACGCGGTCGCGCTCATGCTTACCTTGAACCGCAAGACGCACAAGGCATACCTGCGCACAAGGGAGAGCAACTTCAGTATAACGGGGCTTACCGGTTTTGATATGAAAGGCAAGACGGCCGGCGTGATCGGTACCGGAAGGATAGGCAAAGCCCTAATCGGCATCTTAAAAGGCTTTGGCATGAGGGTACTGGCCTATGACAAATATCCGGACAAGGCACTTGTTGACGATCCGGGCGTTGAATATTGCGGGCTCAACCGTCTTTACAAGGAGTCTGACATAATATCCCTCAACTGCCCCCTGAATTCCGAGACGGTCCATATGATAAACCGCAGGAGCATAAGCAGGATGAAGGACTCTGTTATGATCATCAACACCGGCCGCGGCAAACTGATAGATACCCGGGACCTTATAGAGGCCCTCAAGAACAAAAAAATAGGTTCCGCCGGCCTTGACGTGTACGAGGAAGAAAGCGAATATTTTTTCAGGGATTATTCGTCCAGTTTTGTGGACGACGATACCCTGGCCAGGCTTCTTACCTTTGGCAATGTTTTGATCACGTCGCATCAGGGTTTCTTCACCCGGGAGGCGCTGGGCAACATAGCGTCGACAACCCTCGATAATGTTCTCCAGTTCTTCCGCAGCGGATTGCTGCCCAATGAGGTATGTTACCGGTGCGGCAGGAAGGTGTGCCTGAAAAAAACAAAGGGCAGATGTTTTTAAATTTTGCCTTTTTGGTATAATGAGTTCTAGATGCAAAGGGAAATAATAGACCTTACGGGTCTTGATGCCTCAAAAGAGCGATATCTCAAGGATGTCTCTGATTCCAAATTCTACGGGTTTCCCGTTGAGCCTATTCTCAGCGCCGAACGGGACCTGAGGGATCCCGCAAAACCCTCTATAGCGTATTTTTCCATGGAATACGGGCTTGCGCCCAGCATATATCACACTTTTGAGACCGAAAATGAAATAGACGAATCCAATGTCACCCGCAACCATGAGATATTCTCCAACCTGAAGCAGATGGATTATTTCCATCAGATATCGGTCGAAAAACTTCTTGACCTGCCGATCTACAGCGGCGGGCTCGGGGTGCTGGCCGGGGACACGCTCAAATCGGCGGCCGATCTCGGGGTGTCACTGGTCGGGCTGGGAGTGCTCTGGCATAAGGGATATTTCCAGCAAAAGTTCTGGTTCAGAGGCGGGGGACAGTTCCCCGAAGAGCTTTCCTGGGACCCTGATTCATATCCCGGACTGATCCCTCTGGACAAAACGGTAGAGATAGACCTAAGCGGCGCCAAACTTAAGCTGCGTCTCTGGAAATACTATGTCTATTCCTATGACCTGAAAAAAGTCGTTCCTCTGGTGCTGCTGGATGCCACGCATCCCGACAATCCGGATTACATGCACGAACTGACCGACCAGCTTTATCGCAGCACCAATGCCTGGATAAAGATAACGCAGAGGATGATACTCGGGGTGGGCGGCATAAAGGCGCTCGAGGCGCTCGGATACAATGTTAGCAAATATCATCTCAATGAGGGGCACGCGGCTTTTGCGTTCGTTGAAAAGGCCCGTGTTGCGCAGGATATAGAAGGCCTTAAGAAGCAATTTGCCTATACCTGTCATACTCCGGTGGAGGCCGGCCACGACAGGTTCGATTTTATGGAGGTCGAGGCTGCCGCCGGGCATGAGCGCACCGAGATATTCCGCAGGTTCGGTACGGACCCTCATAACGCTAATGTGGCCAATCTTACCGCCCTTTGCATGAACGCCTGCGCCCATGTGAACGGGGTGTCGAAAAAACACGGCGAAGTGACCAGGATACAGTTCCCTTCGCACAGGGACAAGATCGAGAGCATTACCAACGGTGTCCACACTTTTACATGGATGTCGGACCCAGTCAAGGAAGCTCTTATCAAACACAAAACGGTCATCGGGGACTTTGAGGCCGATCCGACGCT
>CAZRTO010000058.1:0-5751 GCA_964603025.1 uncultured bacterium
ATTCCTCAGACGGAACGCCTGATATGGTCGCCAAAGATTTTCCGCAAGTATTGTTAATAAAGAATAAAGAAAACCTCGGATTTGCCAGGGCTAATAATCAGATAATAGAAAAGACAAAAGGCACGTACATCCTCTTGCTGAATCCTGATACCGAAGTGTTTGAAAGATCTATAGATATCCTTATAGATTTTCTCGACAAGAACCCGGATGCCGGCGTTGCCGCCCCGAAACTTCTCAATTCCGACGGGTCGCTCCAGCGCTCCTGCATGGGCTTCCCAACCCTGGGAGCCATGACCATGAGACAGCTTTTTCTGGAAACTTTACTGCCATTTAACCCCTATACGAAGAAATATCTTATGACCGGTTTTAAGCACGACCGTCTTGCCGAGGTCGACCAGCCCATGGGGGCATGCCTGCTGGTGAGAAAAGAAATAATTGATAAACTCGGCGCTTTTGACCCCCAATACTACATGTTCTTCGACGAGGTGGACCTGTGTTTCCGCATAAAGAAAGCCGGCTGGAAGATATTCTTTGATCCCGCTTCGAGAGTGATGCACCATGGCGGCACTGCGGTCAGAAAATGGTCACCGTTTAAATTGAGCCGCGTGTGGACTGCCAGCAGAAATTACTATTTCAGGAAACATTACGGCAATCCGGCTCTTTTCGCGCTTTACCTGGCAGACATGACAAGAGTGATCATTATAGCTCTGGTCATATTATTGCTTTTCAGGATCGCTCTTTCTGCTAGTTTTCTTGGCTATTAAGTGATTCTATCAGAGAATGTATATCGACTTCCGGAATAAACGATGTAAAAAGGTATCCTAACCCATTTTGCACAGAGAGGTCTCCGACAGTTTTCACCCATATCGCATCGCCAAAATCTCTTCTCAAATAATTCAAGACAGCTGAAATGTTGTTGAGGTCCATGCGGGTTATTTGGCTCTTTCGACCTTGCGAGATCAGGCGGGCCTGGTACATATCCCAGTTGTATCTGATCCCGGAGCCGTCCAAGTTTTCAATCCTATTGTCCACCGCGACAAAAGCATCATGTTTATCGCTTTCCGTTTTGAGATGGTTCAACAATCCGTTATGAGCCTCGATCGTCATTACGCTGGCGATGATTGAAGCTACTTGAGGGTGCATATAAGGATGCAAGAGCAATTCAGCCCTTCTTTCGTTAGGCAATACTTGTGTGCCCAGGTTTTTGAAAGTAAGAGAGGGATTGCCCAGGCATGCAAGCGCGACAGCTGACTCGGTTGTGCCTGTCCTTCCGGAAAAGACGCCTTTTACAAAACGCCCCCTTTCCGTTTCCGCCGTATGTCGGTAAGAAATAAAAGTTTCAGCCATGCGGCTAGGGTGACCTTTTTGGACAAAGTTTCTAAAAGTAAGCGCCGTTGCAGCCATGAGATTCCCCTTTCATTTTATGCAAAATCGATCTATATATCCTTCGTCATATCAAGCGTCGGATTTCACCTGATTTTCCGCCTCTGATAAGGGTGGTTTTTCATCCGGTTTTTACCGATAAATATTAGAGGAACAATTGAGCTATCTGATACAGATAAACACCGCAAAACCGAATGCAAAGCCGGTATATGCAAGAAGGCTGCGTTTGAACGCCGAGGCGGTACACAGAACATCGCTCTCAAATCTGCGCTTCAAAAGCGGAATAGATCCGGTACTGACGCTGGGAACGAACCACTTCCATCAGGCGGGGCTGATAAACGGCGATAATATGATCTCTCCGTCACAGCTTTGGGAACATCTATGCGCTCTTGAAAAAGCCGCGGCCCTTCATGACGTCTCTTTTGTGGGGTTAAGCGCAAGACAGGACTTTCTGCTGACAGGAGACACCAGGTCGGTAAAGAACGAGATATTCCACGCGGTGATGGGAAGAATGCTCGACACGGAGGACCCTGTTGCTTTTTCCTCAAGATACGGTTGTTCCGACAGGGAAAGATCAGAGATCGATTCCGCTCTGATCGATCTGTTCACGCATGGACGCAGGGATAAATGGGACGCAAGCAAACCGCTGTTCAACGCTCTCGGCCTTAGAATAGACCTGACGGGGGCCGCATTCCATCATAACCGATCAGGGAACAGTTACGACGGGATAGATCTGGACAATACGATACTCTCAGATGCTGATATGTTTTATCACTCTTTTAAGAATGCCTCCATCCGAAACGCCGTAATGCGGCGCGCCAAGATGGGAGCCTCTGATTTTTCCTGGGCGGACCTTTCCTGGTCCGACATGAACGGCTCCGGTCTGGGCTATTCAAGATTCATCCAGGCACTGCTCAGGGAAACCAACCTCACAGAAACGGATGTCTGCTGCACGGACTTTTCCGGAGCTAATATGACTTTGGCGGTGCTGTTAAAGCTGCGCAATACAAAAAATACTACTTTCAACGGAGCCGATATGACGTGGGCAACCGTGCAGAGATACTTAGAGCCGGCCTTGAACAGGTCTTGCGATGTTAAAAATACGGACCTGATCAACTGGATACAAAGATAACTATCTATCCCGCAAATCCCTGTACCTGAAGATCACTAAAAGCCCAAGGAAGAATAGAACCGCGGATATCCATTGCGACGGAGAGAGCCATCCCCAGTGCAGGACATTATATCTGAAGAACTCAACAAAGAACCTGTACAAGCTGTATAGGATTATTCCCCATATAAAGACCTGTCCGTTATATCTCTTTCTGTCCCTGACAAGTATCAAGATGACGAATATGATCGATCCGGCAAGCACCGAATACGCCTGCGTGGGATGGACAAATCCCTGCGATTCGGGAAATTTCATGGCCCAGGGCAGATCGCACGCTACGCCGTGGCAGCAGCCCCTCAAAAAACAGCCGATCCTTCCAATGGAATAGCCGATAGCCGCGGAAGGAGCCGCAAGGTCGAGGAATTTGAATACATCAAGCTTCTTCACTTTTGCCCAGATCAATAAAGCGGCCATCGCAAAAATAAGCCCGCCGTAAAACACCATGCCGCCTTCCCAGACGGCAAAAACCTCCAATATATTGCCTCTGTACATCTCCCAGAACCCGGCAACATAGAACACCCTAGAGCCTACTATTGCCGACAACAGAACATACATGGCGCCGTCCATGACATCTTCTCTGGAAAGCCCCTCTTTTTCGCAGCGCATCAAAGCCACTATTATTCCTGCCGCGAAAGCAAACGCCACCATGGCTCCCCATGAATAAAGCGAAAAATTGCCTATCTGAAATAAAATTGGATGCATATGATTTTCCTTTCTAACGTGTCATTGCGAGGCCCCCGAGCGTAGCCGAGGGGGACGAAGCAATCCCATAGCACAACGGGATTGCTTCGTCGTTAATTTCATTCACTCCTCGCAATGACGTTCTCTGCGTTTTTCCCTGAACAACATCTCTAAAACCAACAGCGCCACTCCCAAGTTTATCATGACATCAGCGGTATTAAAGATCGAAAAGAACCTGACATCAAAAAAGTCTATTACATGTCCCCTGAATATCCTGTCGATAAGATTCCCGGCCGCCCCTCCGCACACAAGCCCCAAAGCCGTTTGAAAAATAGCTCCCGAGGGTTTCTTATAAAGCATGTAGACATTTATCGCGCCGATAAAAACAGCGCTGACGATCAGAAAAATAAAATTCCAACCCTTTAACAAGCCAAAAGCGGCGCCGGTATTTGTGATAAAGGTAAGGTGGAACACGCCATTTACCAGCGGAATTGTCCGGCCTAACGGCATAAGGACCGTGACCGCGTGTTTGGCCAGTTGATCAACTGACAACGACAGGAACAGAACCGTGTAGAACAAAAGCAGCCTGGTCCTGCCCATCAATATTTTATCCTGTGATTTGTGGATGAATTGACAAAATCGATAAGATCCGCGATAAAATTCCCCAGCACTGGGATCTCTATAAAATGCCTCAAGATTCCCAAAAGAAAATATGCGACAACGGCAAAAATAACCGTCATGCCGACCGCCATGCCAAACCCCCTGAAGAGTCCTGCCAAGAAATTGAACCAGAAAAACCTCCAGGGCCTGGCGATCAGCTCCACATAGGCCCCGAAGTTCGCTCTTTCCAAGTGTGCCGCTATTTTATCAACACTATCTTTATAGTCCATTTATTTTCTCTCTTCATTCTTCATCCTTCATCCGTCATGCTTCATCCTAATACCTGTAATGCTCCGGCTTATACGGACCGTCAACAGGAATCCCGACATAGTCTGCCTGTTCTTTTGACATTTTTGTAAGCTTTACTCCTATTTTATCCAGATGCAGCCTCGCAACCTCTTCATCAAGATATTTAGGCAGTCTGTAGACTTTCTTCTCGCATTTATCTTTGTTCTTCCACAGGTCTATCTGGGCCAGGACCTGATTGGTAAAAGAGTTGGACATGACGAACGAAGGATGTCCCGTCGCGCATCCGAGGTTAACGAGTCGCCCCTCCGCGAGCAGATATATCTGCCGTCCGTCCGGGAAAATATATTTGTCGACCTGGGGTTTTATGTTCACTTGTCTTATCCCCGGATAATTCTGCAAAGCCGATACCTGTATCTCGTTGTCAAAGTGGCCGATATTACAGACTATCGCCTGGTCTTTCATTCTGGACATGTGGTCGATCGTGATAACACCCCTGTTGCCGGTGGCTGTTACATAGATATCCCCTACCCCGAGGGTGTCCTCGACCGTTGAGACTTCATATCCTTCCATCGCGGCCTGCAGAGCGCATATAGGATCTATCTCGGTCACTATAACGCGCGCGCCAAAACCACGCAGCGACTGCGCGGACCCTTTTCCGACATCTCCGTACCCGCACACGACCGCGACCTTTCCGGCCACCATGACATCCATCGCCCTTTTCAGGCCGTCCGCGAGAGACTCACGGCAGCCGTACAAATTGTCGAACTTGGATTTGGTCACTGAATCATTGACGTTTATGGCCGGGACGAGCAGTGTTTTGTTTTCCATCATCTTATAAAGCCTGTGGACCCCGGTCGTGGTCTCTTCAGAGACCCCTTTCCAGTCCTTTACCATCGATGCCCACATCCCGGGATGTTCTTTCAGCGTCTTCTTAAGGTTCTTGATAAGCTCTGCCTCATCCTCGCCGGACGGCTTTTTGTCCAGTATCTTCGGGTCCTTTTCAGCCTGGTATCCCATATGCATCATCAAAGTGGCATCCCCGCCGTCATCCACGATCAGCTGCGGCCCTTTGCCTCCGGGGAACATAAGCGCCTTATGGGTGGCCCACCAGAAATCTTCAAGCGTCTCGCCTTTCCACGCGAATACCGGGATCCCTGCCGCCGCAATAGCCGCGGCCGCGTGGTCCTGGGTGGAGAATATATTACAGGTCGCCCATCTCACGTCCGCCCCGAGCGCCACGAGCGTTTCTATCAGCACTGCTGTTTGTATCGTCATGTGCAGGGAACCCATGATCCTTACATCTTTGAGGGGTTTGTCTTTGGAATATTTCTCGCGCACCGACATCAGACCCGGCATCTCGAATTCGGCTATCTCTATCTCTTTTCTTCCAAAATCCGCGAGGGAAATATCTTTGATCTTAAAATCATCCATATTCATTAAAAGCTCCTTATTGATTATGTACGGGCAGGTTTTAAACCTGCCCCTTCAGTCTTCTACTAATTTTACAGCATCCGCACACCGTCTGCACAGCGAGGGATGGGACACATCGCTGCCTACATCCGGCATGAACCGCCAGCATCGTTCGCACTTAATGTTGCCTGTTTTCCTGG
>CAZRTO010000058.1:5851-6918 GCA_964603025.1 uncultured bacterium
ACATCCGGCATGAACCGCCAGCATCGTTCGCACTTAATGTTGCCTGTTTTCCTGGCGCTTACCCCGAGAGCCTCGCCGGCACTGACGGATACCGAAGCGACCATGAATATCTGAGGCAGGTGCTCCTTTAGCGGCATGATAAGATCAACGTCTTCTTTTGGACAAGTTACTTCTATGTCACATTCGGATATCCTGCCGATCTCTTTTGATATGCGCAGAGCTTCTATCTTTCTGTACGCCTCGGCCCTTATTTCAAGCAGCTTGTTCCAGGTCTTTTCTATAGATCTGTCCGTGTACTTTGGGTTCTTGTCAGGAAGATCTTCCAGAAAAACGCTCTGCCGCTTTTTGGGAAGATCAAGACAGGAATAAATATCCTCGGCCGTAAAGGTTAGTATCGGGGCCATGGCCAGGGTCATGCCGACAAGCATCTCATGGCAGGCGGTCTGCGCCGCGCGGCGCGTCACAGAGGACGCGGCATCGCAGTAAAGGCGGTCTTTGATCACATCCAGATAGAAAGCGCTCAGGTCGTTAACACAAAACCCGTAAAGGCCGTGATAGACCGAGTGGAACTCGAAAGAATCGTAAGCGTTCCGGAGCTTCTCCAGAAGAAGCTCAAATTTCATAAGAATATATTTGTCTATTTCTTCAAGATCGCCGTAGCGGACGGCGTCTTTTTCGGGATCAAATCCGCTTATATTGCTGAGCAGAAACCTGCAGGTATTCCTGATCTTAGTGAATCCTTCATTTATCTGTTTGAGGATGTTTTTTGATACCGCCATATCATTGCGGAAATCGGTCGAGGCGACCCAGAGTCGCAGGACATCCGCGCCGTACTCCTTTACCACCTGCTGCGGATCCACCACGTTCCCGAGAGACTTGCTCATCTTCTTGCCTTTTTCGTCCACAGTGAACCCGTGCGTGAGCACTGCTTTGAAAGGCGCTTTGCCGAAAGCCGAGACAGCGGTAAGCAAAGATGTCTGGAACCAGCCCCTGTGCTGGTCGCTTCCTTCAAGATAAAGATCCGCCGGCCAGGAGAACGTTTTGCCGTCATTCTTTAGCACGGCAAA
>CAZRTO010000059.1:0-6895 GCA_964603025.1 uncultured bacterium
TACCGTTCTTCATTGATGCCGCGGCATCGAGCTTTCCGGCCCTGATATCGTTCTTTAGAGAGTTTGACCTGATGATCTCAGCAATTGAAGACAGTATCTTTGTTTTCTTCAGTTCCATGTCCCTTACAGACAGCGTTGCGCGCCCGTCCAGGTTCTTTAATATAAACTTGGGATCTACCCCTTTTCCAGAAAATGAGGCGGATACGTCCAACTTGCCCCGCAGTTTGTCCCGCAGGTCCTGGTATCCTTCCAGTTTGGTCAGGAAGTTGTCTATGACCGTGTTCGAGAACGGATGAGCGTTAAATCCGGTAAGTTTCAGGTCCTTTGTCTCGTAGGCCGTGCCAGAGACATTAAGGTCAATCCCCGCGGTCCCGGACAGGGTGCCTTCGTAGAACTTAATTTCCTTAATATTAACGGCAGCCGCCTTATTGAGCAGGCCAAGCGAAAGAGCGGCCTTGTCTATCGTAAAACCTCGGAAAGTCAGGTTTGATATATCGGCCGAGATCTTTGCGCTGAGCGAGCGCGGAATGAACGAGGCGAACCGGTCTACGGTCTTTGTGATGTCCTGTTTTGTTTTTGGTTTTTTGCCATCGGAAGATGCAAATATCTCCATCAAAGGGTCCGCCGATATTCGGCCGGATGAAACATCAAGGACTATATCCGGTCCTTTTGAAAAGTTTGAGATACTGAGTGACATGGCCGCTTTTTCCCCGGCTACCGAGAGGGCGAGGGGGGAAACGGATATTTTTTCCTGCGGCAGGTCCAAGGCGGCTTTGCACGAAAGCACTACCGGCACTTTTTTCCCCTGGTAATTTACGTCAAGCGACATCCTGATGTCCAGAGGGGCATTCATTGACGATGTGAAGCCGTCCACCGAAAGATCGAAGTTGTTGACGGAGGTATCCATGCCTGCCGCAGGATCTGAATAGACCAGTTTGCCGGACTTAATGTAAAAACTGTCCACAAAAAGCTCGAACGGCAGATCTTGTTTTTCTTTTCGTGGCGATATGTCCGTTTTCTTGGGAGTGATCATCTCCGAGAAGTTGTAATCTCCGGCGGGGGTTTTTTGCACGAATATTTCAGGTTTTACCAATCCTATCTTCCGGATCACGACCTGGCGTCGCAGGAGCGGCCAGAGGTCGTAATGCAGTTCTATCGCTTCCGCGGCCACGAAAGGCCTTTTTATACGGTCATATTTTTCCGATACGGAGACCTTTTCCAGCCTGAGACCGGTGAATATATTAAAGGATGCTTTCTCTATCTTTACCTGCCTGCCGAGGGCTTCGGATATCTTTGATGCGGCGATATCCTTTATCCTGTCAAGCGGAAAGAACAGCGCCAGCGCCACAGAAGCGGCCACGATCAAAACGAACAAAGCAGCGGAAATCATGCCGAGCCATTTCAATATGTTTTTCATGAGCGTATTTTACCACAACCGGGGGAGGACTTATCCGTAATACGGCTCTATGTGTATGCCTGTATGCGTGTCGCTGCCAAATCGATCTCTCAGAGCTATCTCAATTTGGGTGGCGATATTGTGCGACTGCTCAACGGACAGCATCCTGTCCACCTTTACGTGTGCCTCTATCGCGACCGCGTTGCCTATTTTTCTCGTTTTCAGGTTGTGAAAGGCCCTTACTCCTTCCACGCCGGATATGGCCTTCATGATGTCATTTTCGGTATCTTCCGGCAGAGCGTTCTCAAGCAGTTCCTTGATGCAGGGGACGATCAGATCGTAAGCTATCTTGAGAATAAAGATGCTTACCAGCACTCCTGCGACCGGGTCAAGCACAGTCCATCTCTTGCCTAGGAATATCGCGCCTGATATGCCTATGGTTGTGGCGACCGAGGAAAGCGCGTCGGACCGGTGATGCCACGCATTGGCTATCACGGCCTGGCTGTCGATCTTTTTGCCGCATTTTACCGTGTACCAGAACAATGCTTCTTTTGTAATTATGGACAGCAGCGCGGCCGAGAGCGCGATCATAGACGGAGGGGGGATGATCTCGCCCGAAAGAGCGGACAGGATCTTTTGCATGCCGGATACCAGAACCCCGGCGCCTACCAGGACCAATGCGAGACTCACGATCATCGTGCCGAACGTCTCGAATTTGCCGTGGCCGTAACGGTGGGTCTTATCTTTGTCCCTTCCCGCTATCCTGACAGATATGAATACGACGATGTCCGTTGCAAGGTCCGACAGCGAGTGTATGCCGTCCGCCACCATTGCGCTGCTTTTGCCTGTTATTCCCGCGAATATCTTAAAAACCGTCAGGCAAATATTTGCCGCAAAACCGACCGCAGTCACATGGCTTGCTTCCCGGACCCTTTGCTTCTTTTCTTTTATAAGGCTCATTGTTATAACACCCTAAAGAGAAAGCCCCCGTTTTCGATCCGCGGACCGCGGAATGATCTGGGGGCTTTGTTTTTCGGTCTTACTATCTTTTTTTCTTCTTCGCGGATTTCTTCTTGGATTTCTTCGCTACTTTTTTCTTCGCTTTCTTTTTTGCCATCCTTTTTCTCCTTTCTTTGAAGCAGAGCGGCCATTTATTGCTTCAAATATTTCCGGACAGAAGTATGCTATCACGAGTTTTTTGAAATATCAACAGTTTTTTTGTGGAGTGCCAGGCTGTTTTTCCGAGATCACCAGCATTTCAAAGCCATCCGGCGTCAGAGCGTCGTTCCTAAAGAAAGCGCCGAGTTTAGCTCCTAAAATATCGATCTTTTTGAAGCCAGGAGACTTGATCGTCCGTGTTATTTCCGGCGGGATATAATATCTTTCGCTGCACTTCAGCTCTTTTTTTCTGCCGTTGTCGTCTTCGAAAACGGTTGTGTTATGGTCGCGGAACGTTAGTATTCGCCTGTCGTTCCCTGAGCGAAGATCTCCTCATCGTATTTTTGCCGTAGTTTTCGAAAAGGGCTTTGTACCATTGTTTCATGTCAGACGGCCCGTTTTTGCATGATTTACCATCAATATTGCCAGCCCTATGCAAACGATCCATATTGCAGGGATCAGGAATATTGCGGGAATGACATTAGCGCCTGCTTTGGACATGAAGAGGAGCTTTGAATTTAAGGCCGTCATAAGTACCGAAAGAAAAACAAGCTGTATCGCGGTGAACAGACGGCCGTACGGGTGCTTTTTTATCGCAAGGACCCCCGAAACAAAAGCGGCAGGAAGGAATATCCCCAGATCAAATCCCTGGACTATGAAAGTGGTGTAATGCTCAAGCTCTTTCGGATATATAGTGCCGTCGAGCAGGGGAGGGATCAGGATCCCGAGCCATAATGAGGCGATCAGCAGGCTGTTGCCGGCAATAAATATGCCGGAGATCTTTGTGATCGCTGAGTCCGGGAAAAGGGTGCTTATCCTGTCGGGAGTGTACGACATGAGGGTCAATGTGAACGTGAATAAAGACGTGCACAGCAGGATAACATAAGCCAGAAAAAGCATATTGTATGCGGCCATAGCGGTATAGAAAAGGTATGTCAGGAGAAAATACAATGATGTTCCGGACAGGACAATCGACCCTCGGACCGATCCCCTTCGCGCGAAAAACAGAGAGATAAGCAGGAGAGGGATCCCCAGGAGCAGGGTGACATAGTCCTGAGCTATCCCCTGAACAGCCACGTCCGCGGACATGTGCTGGTAAAGGCCTCTCCCGTATATAGTCACTGTTTGTCCGTGGATCGAAGTGAATTCATAGGGCCCGCTGCCGCCGGACGAAAATATGCCATAACCGGCAGCGACAAAAGAGATCAGGGATATCAACAGAACCAGGATCGTAATAGCGGCTTTATGTCTCACGAATATCTCTCCGAATGAACGGAATTTACGATTATTTTACCATTTTTATTCGGACGCGGGCGCTATGGTTTCAGGAGCAAGTGCCCGTGGTCTTTGAGCCAGCGCCTGCGGGCTTTGTGGTCGGGAAGTATTTGCGCTACAAGTGCCCAGAAATTTCTCGAATGGTTCTTTTCTTTTATGTGCGACAGCTCATGCACGATTACATAGTCCAGGATATCCTCCTGCGCATATGCCAGCCTCCAGTTTATCCTGATATCCGCCCGCCTGCTACAGGTGCCCCATCGCTTTCTCGCTCCGGACAGTCTGAACAAGTCATAACTCAGGCCCATTTTTGAGCTAAAATGGTCGAGTCTTTCCTTTATAACCGACGCTGCTTTATCTTTGTCTATCTCGGGACGGGGTTTGGCGAGCTCCTCAGGCATTTCTTCCATACGCCTTGCCATCTGCTGTTTCTTTTTTAATATCCACGGCTTTTTCGCTTCAATAAAGGCGGCTATTAAAGACTTGTCAGCTTTTTTAGGAGCCCTTACGATGAGCCGGGCGTCGGGGGTTACCTCAAGAGCCAGCGTCCGTCTTTTGGAATATATTATTTCTTCCGCAAGTGGGTGCATGAGAATGATTTTACACTATAGTTCCAGGTTGTCGAATGTCGTACGGAATGTTTTTGTGTCAAGATACAGGCTGAGTGCAATGCGAACATCTCCTGGCGCCGATCGGGATCTCGCTCAGGCATTCCGGGCATTTTTTTGTGGTCGGATCGGCAGGAGGTTCCTTGCGGGAGCGCGAGATAAGAATATTCATAGGTTTTACAACGAAGAAAAAGATGGCGGTCGCCACCAGAAGGAATGAAATCAGGGCATTGAGGAAGCGGCCATACATTATGCTGCTGCCGTTAAGCGATAGCGAGAGCTGCCCGAAATCCGGCACCTTTGCCACTGCGGCAATGAACGGAGTCAAAAGATCTGAAACAAGAGAAGACACGACTGTGCCGAAAGCGGCGCCTATTACTACACCTACGGCCAGGTCGACGACATTTCCTCTGAGTAAAAACTGCTTGAATTCTTTCAGCATATATTTCTCCTTTGCCGGGCATATTGAAATTCTCGCACCAATCATAACACAGTTTAAACTACTCGGATGGGGGAGAGGCCTAAAAGCCAGTCGGGGATTTTACCGCCGCCCCGATTTGGATCGGGGGCTGCGGGCCATGACGGGGACTATTTTTGAGAATTGATAAGGCCTGACAGCATTTTTGACAGGCTTTCTGTAAGGGTGTTGAAAATCTCCACAGTTTTTCGGTCAATAGATATGTGAGCGTTTATCAGGTCAAAACAGGCAACGGTTTCGTTCAGCGAGGCCCTTGCCGTGATATAGAAGTGTTTCTTGTCCCTCTTTGAAAATCTGCCGTATCCTTCGGAAAAATTAAGAATTATCGACATGCATGCCCTTAGTATCTGGTCTTTCAGTGGTAAAGGAACCTTATTGTTGGTTATGCCGTTAATTAGTCCGTAAAGCTGTTTAGCGCTCAAGTATATCGGCTTGTTCTTAAAGTTGGAATGCATATATCCCGATCCCAGCAATTTCCCCGCCGTTCACACACAAATTCGGCTATTTTGAGTTTTTTTGTAAGATGATAAGTCCACCTTACTCCTTCGAATTTTGCGGGGTGGTGTGCGGGATATATTATTTAAGGAATAAGGAGTAAGGAATAAGGCGAATTTTGCTCAGCATACGCTTCGCAAAATTCGGAGGGGGTGGGATTTGAACCCACGGCTCGCATTTCTGCGATCTAACGGTTTAGCAAACCGCCCTCTTAAGCCACTTGAGTACCCCTCCGTAAGCAAGCTGCGCTTGCAAATCCCAAATTCAAAATCCTAAACCGGGAATCGGATGACATCATTTTATCAGAGAAACTGATATATTGTAAACGAAAGAAGTCAGTGGTCTTTTCTTCTGCTTATCGCCCGTATGATCCTGGCCGCCAAACCTATGGCGCTTTTTTCCCTCGGGTTTATCCGTATATCGATATCTTCTATTTCGCAGCCGTCTTCAACCTTTATTGAAGAAGATTTCCCCGTTGATAAGATCTGCGACGGATAAACGCTTCTGTGCCCGGTCATAAGAAAGCTGATAACACAGGCCACTGCCGCGTAAGGGGCTATGGCAGGCCCGAACATTTCCACCGCCATGATGCTTGCAGCAATCGGAGTATTGGCCGCACCCGCCAGAACGCTTACAAATCCGATCGCGGAAAAAGTGCCGATATCAAGGTGCATTAATTGTCCGAATATATTGCCTGCTGTCGCACCCACGAAGAATATGGGAGTGACTATTCCGCCGCTTCCGCCGAACCCGAGAGTTATGCTTGTAAAAACGGTCTTCAGAAATGCCGAGTACCACGGCATCTTTGCTCCGGTCAAGCTTCCTTCTATGGTATCCAGCCCCAATCCCAGATATTTTTGCGAAAATATCATCGCCAATCCCGCAACTGCGGAGCCGCCTAAAAAGGCTTTTGCGGGGCCCCACAATTTAATTCCTTTGGAAAAATCGCTTATTGTCCTTAGAATCTCTACAAAAACGAAAGAGCATATTCCAAAGAATATGCCCGCGAGGACGACCTTCATGAAGAACATCTCGCTGAAAACAGGGATGAATTTCATCGGATGATAAAAATATGATGTTCCGAGCGCCGCAGAGACCTGATACGCAGTTACTCCGGCGATAAAAGAGGGGAGGAGTACGTCATATAGGATGCTGCCGATGAATAATACCTCAACGCCGAATATGGCGCCTGCTATCGGGGTTCCGAATACGGCGGCGAACCCGGCGCTTATGCCGCATATAACGAACTTCTTCCTGTCGTTCTTGTCAAACCTGAAAATATCAGCAAGCACAGAAGACAATCCTCCGCCGATCTGCGCGCACGGGCCTTCTTTTCCCGCAGATCCGCCGGACGCTATGGTTATTATGGTCGTCAAAAGTTTTACGGGAACCACCGCCGCATTTATCTTGCCGCTCCTTTTGTGTACCGCTTCGATCACTTTTTCAGTGCCGTGCCCTTCGGCTTCGGGCGCAATATATTTTGTT
>CAZRTO010000060.1:0-6816 GCA_964603025.1 uncultured bacterium
CTATGCAGAAGATCATCAATATCGCCATAATAGCGCACGTCGACCACGGCAAAACAACGCTCACGGACCATTTGCTCAGGCAGGGAGGGGCTTTCGGCGAGCGCGAAGAAGTGCGTGAGCTGGTCATGGACAGCAACGACCTGGAACGCGAACGCGGGATCACCATTTTTTCCAAGAATTGTTCTATACACTACAAGGACTACAAGATCAATATAGTGGATACTCCGGGCCATGCCGATTTCGGCTCCGAAGTTGAGCGGGTGCTAAAAATGGTGGACAGCGTTCTTCTTTTGGTGGACGCCAAAGAAGGGCCGATGCCTCAGACCAAATTCGTTCTCGCCAAGTCCCTGAAGCTCGGCTTAAGGCCGATCGTTGTGATCAACAAGATCGACAAAAAAGGCCAGCGAGCCCACAAGGTCATGGATATGGTGTTCGACCTTTTTGTCAAATTGGACGCTACGGATGAGCAGCTTGATTTCCCGGTGGTATATTCGATATCAAAAGAAGGCATAGCCAAAAATAATATCGAGGACGAGTCATCAGACCTAACACCGTTATTTGAAACTATACTTAAACATGTTCCTCCTTATCCGGACAAGAGCAGCGGGCTGCTGCAGATGCAGGTGACCAATCTTTCTTACGACGATTATGTCGGCCGCATTGCAATAGGGCGTGTCAGCAGCGGGACGCTTGTCAAAAATGAACAGGTCGTTGTATGCAAGAGGGATGGATCGGTAGCTCCCGCGAAGATAACAAAGCTCTCGAATTTTGAAGGTCTTAAACAGCAGGAGGTAGAACAGGCGCAGTGCGGCGACATCGTTGCCGTAGCCGGGATTTCCGATATCACCATCGGCGAAACCATCTGCACCGCCGACAACCCGTCACCTATGCCTCTTTTGCAGATAGACGAGCCTACACTAACGATGGAGTTTTTGGTCAATGATTCCCCTTTCGCAGGAACGGAAGGCAAATACGTCACGAACAGGCATCTAAAAGAAAGACTTGACAGAGAATTGCAAACGAATGTAGGGCTTCGTATCGAGTCCATGGGCGGAGCGGAAGGTTACAAAGTATCCGGCAGGGGCGAGCTTCATCTTTCCATACTTTTGGAAGAGATGCGCCGCGAAGGATATGAACTGGCGGTATCACAGCCGGAGGTCATAATAAAAACAGTCCACGGCGAAAAAATGGAGCCCGTGGAGCAGGTGATCATCTCTGTGCCCGAAGAATATGCGGGCGTGGTCATAGAAAAACTGGGTAAAAGAAAAGGCGAGATGGCCGATATGCTAACCAAAAAAGGCATCACGTCTTTGACATATATGGTGCCGACAAGGGGCCTTTTGGGATTCAGGGCGGAATTTATCATGGACACAAAAGGCGAGGGCATTTTGAACCATGCTTTTGCCAAATACGAAAGACATAAAGGTGAGATATCAAAAAGGCAGAACGGAGTGCTTATATCCGGAGAGAACGGGACGACAGTGGCTTACGCGCTCAACAATCTACAGGACAGGGCAGCCCTATTTGTAGGTCCGGGCGTAAAAGTCTACGAGGGAATGGTGATAGGGGAGAGTCCGCGCAGGCAGGATATCGTGGCAAATCCCTGCAAGGAGAAAAAACTGACCAATATGAGGGCTTCAGGTTCGGACGATCTTGTGAAGCTTACCCCTCCGCTAGTGCTTACTCTGGAGCAGGCGCTGGAATTTATCGATGACGACGAGCTCGTGGAAATAACCCCCAAGAATATCCGCATCAGGAAGAAATATCTCACCGAGAACGAAAGAAAAAGACAGGCTAAATAAACTTTAATTATTTGCCCAGCCGCCTTTTGAGCAGCTCGTGTTCTTTCCAAAGTTCTTTGGGCAGGTCTTTTCCGAAGGTGCCGAAAAATTCCGCCTGGCTTTCCGCTTCTTTTGCCCACTCGTCCCTGTCTATCTCAAGAAGTTTGTCCAGGGTCTCTTTGGGCAGGTCAAGCCCCGTCAGGTCTATATCTTCCGGGTCCGGCAGATATCCGATGGGGGACTCAACCGCTTTTACCTTTTGGCGGCACCTGTCCATGATCCATTCCAGCACCCTCAGGTTCTCCCCGAATCCGGGCCAGATGAAATTCCCGTTCTCGTCCTGCTTGAACCAGTTGACATGGAATATCTTGGGCGGGTTGGCCATATGCTTGCCCATTTTGAGCCAGTGGGAAAAATATTTCCCCATATTGTAGCCGCAAAAAGGCAGCATTGCCATTGGATCGCGCCGCACTTCTCCCTGCTTGCCGAACTGAGCGGCCGTACGTTCTGAGGCCATGGTTGCGCCGACGAACACCCCATGCTGCCAGTAAAATGATTCATAAACAAGCGGAGCAAGCTTCGCGCGCCTGCCCCCGAACACAATAGCGCTGATCGGCACTCCGTGATGTTGTTCCAGCCTGTTGGATATGGAAGGCAGCTGTGACAGTGGGACCGTGAACCTGCTGTTGGGATGCGCTCCCAGGACCTTGCTTCCTTTTTCATCGGTCATTCCCGGTTTCCATTGTTTCCCTTCCCAGTTCAATCCTTCTTTGGGTACTTCGCCGTCAGCGCCTTCCCACCATACCGTTCCGTCGGGCTTGAGCACGACGTTAGTGAATATGGTGTTCTTTCTGAGCGCGGCGATAACGTTTGGGGCTGTCTTGGAATTTGTGCCGGGCGCTACCCCGAACATTCCCGCTTCGGGATTGATCGCCCAGAGGGAGCCGTCAGAATCTATACGCATCCAGGCGATATCGTCGCCCACCGTCCATATCCTGTAACCTTTTTTCTTCAGGCCTTCCGGGGGTATCAAGGTGGCCAGATTGGTCTTACCGCAGGCGCTGGGGAACGCGGCCGCTATGTAGCAGATATATCCTGTAGGGTCTTCTATCCCCATTATCAGCATATGTTCAGCGAGCCAGCCTTCTTTTTGCGCTATCCAGCTGCCCAGTCGCAGCGACAGACATTTTTTCCCTAGAAGAACGTTCCCGCCGTAACCGGACCCAACGCTCCAGATGGTATTATCTTCCGGGAAATGCAGAATTAGTCTGCGGTCAACATTCAGATCGGCCTTGCTGTGGAGACATTTTGTGAATTCCCCGTCCGATCCGAGCCTGTCCAGCACAGATTTCCCGATCCTTGTCATGATCCTCATGTTGAGGACCACATAAATACTGTCCGTCAGCTCCACGCCTATCTTGCTGAATTCCGATCCTACGGGCCCCATGCTGAAAGGGATCACATACATTGTCCGGCCCATCATGGCGCCCTTAAAATATTCACCGGCTTTTTTGTACGCTTTTTCGGGGCTCATCCAGTTGTTTGTGGGGCCGGCATCGGCTTTTTTCTTCGTGCAGATATAGGTAAGATGTTCGGTACGCGCCACATCATTGGCCGCTGTCCTGTGATAAAGGCATCCCGGCAGCTTTTCCTGATCAAGTTTTGAGACCTCTCCGGTATAGCAGGCTTCTTTTTCCAGGCGTTTCCTTTCGTCATCCGAGCCGTCTATCCAGACGATCTTATCAGGCTTGCAGAGGGCGGCCATCTCCTTTACCCATTTTTCAAGTTTTTTATGCTTACCCATTTTTAGGCTCCTGTCACTTTATTACGGCAAGTCGGGTGTTTTTTTTGTAAGAAGGGTCAGTACAATCTTACCTCAAAGGCCCTGGCCGGACAAGGCCTGACACACAGCTCGCACGCGATGCATTTTTCTTCGTCAAAGGATATTTTCATGGTATTCCTGTCGATCTTAAGCGCGCTGGTCGGGCATATCGGTATGCATGCCCCGCATTGTATGCACTTTTTCTCTATCCATTTGACATCTTTTTTGAGCGGCTGGACTATGACACCCTGTTTTTTCAGGAAATCCATGCCTTTTTTGAAGTCATCCTCTTTTCCTGCGATCTCTATCACCATCAGACCTTCTTCGCGCGGGGTAATGCTTGCCCGGAGTATGTTAAAGACAAGGTCAAAATCCTTGATCAAACGAAAGACTATCGGCTTGTCAACGAGAGCCTGGGGGAATGTCAACACTATTTTTTTGGACAGGTTCATATTCGGTCTCCGTTCTTTACCGGACGTTCGTTGAGGAGCCGGAACTTTACACCGCTTTCAGGCCCAGAGATCTTTTCGACAGGCGCGTTCAGCGTGAATTTTTTGGACCTTATCCAGCTTTTAAGTATCTCGGCTATTTCCACGGCTTTGGAATATGCCGACAGTGAACCGGTCGGAACATCTTTTTTGCCGATACGGATCTTTCCGCTTTTCAGTTCTTTGTAAGACACCTCTCCGATAATGTCCGGTCTGGCGTTGGGATAGGCATCGCTGTAATCGACGATCGGCGCGAATATCTCCTCATCTCTTACCGCTGCCCATTTTACGGTCTCAGAGCTTACTACCGGGATCGGGACGCCTATACCCACGGCCAGCGATGTGCCGTATCCCAGCATACTGACGCCGACAAGCCATCTCGGGTCCATTTGCTTTAAGTCCCCGGTCACGCAAAGCGTGCCGGCTCCGCCTTTCGGCGTCCCCTTGGGAGTGCGCGGGGATGAAGGGTTGTGCTGAGTTCCCGCGCCGATTATATGTCCGATGCCGCCGCCCAAAAAGATCTTGGTCCCGAGTCCGATCGTCTTGTAGAACGGGTCTTTTAGCAGCGGGCTGAGCTGTCCGGCGCTGCAGTAATTGGCGTTGCCCAGGTTCGGCTGGAGAACTCCGAGATAAGTGTAGATCGTTTTGCTGCCGGCGTTCACCGCGACGTTGTAATTCTGGTAGGCATTCCTGGGATTGAAGAGAAAAGCCTCATTGAGGTCCTTTATGTTCAGCCAGGTCGAGAGCTTTTTGCGGGGATAGCAGTTGGTCCCGTATGAAGAGGCATCAAGCCGCACATCCTTGCCCGAAAGCAGGTCGTGTATAACGTGTCCGCCGCCGTATTTGAACTCTCCGGGGAACACCTTGTTGGCCGGGTCCTCGTCCGGGATCTGGGTCGCCCCGATATACAGATCCACCGCAGCAAGTCCCGAATAAGCCTCAACGCCGTTCAGCCAGGCTTTTTGTATCTTCATTTTTGGTTTTGTATGTCCGACATTGAGGAATAGTCCGGATGAGCACATAGGGCCAAAAGTCCCGGTTGTTACCACGTCAACCCTTTTCGCGGTCTTTTCTATGCCGTCCTTTTCAACAAGGCCGATAAGTTCCTCGGCCGTGACAACGACAGCTTTGCCCTTCTTTATCTTCTCGTTTATCTCTTCTATCGTACGAAGTTGTTTTGCCATATTAGTCTCCCAGTAACATGATACACCCATAAAAACAAAAAAACCCAGTGCCAAAAGCGCTGAGTTTGTTCCCGGCGGGTTTAGCACATTTATATAGCGCAGCAATCGGCCTCAAATCAGCGCTTTATATTATTATATCATGTGCCAAAGTGAAATTTAACCGGTAGTGTATCGATGAATATATAGCGATATACAAGGAGCAATTGTGTCAAATCCTATAAATTTGCGCGCGGCGCAACTGCCTGGCGGTGGCTTCAAAAGGATGTGGGCCCCTGATCTGACCAGAAAATTCCGGTTGGTCGCTCCGGATTTTCCTGAGATAGTTCCTCGAGGGCCTTTCAGATTGATATCAGCCACTAAAAGGGCCGGAGCCATTCTGCGTCCTGGCGGCGAATGCGTTGAACAGATAGGCGGGATGGAAGTCTGGAGAACATTGCTTGTCAACGAGATAGCTTATATTGATCCGCTGGTCATCGATCCCAAAAAAATGAGTAAGTTTGTGCAGAACGGGGCTAATATAGATCTGCTCAGGGATCAGGGGCTTAAGGTCAGATCGGGCGACTATTCTCCGTCAGAAGTGTTGAACGCTGTTTGCGGCAGGATGATGGAGCCGACGGACGAGAACTATTACAGAGTGTTCACTGCGGAAGAGATCATAGCTCAGCACGACGGGCCCTCTCATGAAGAGCTTGTAAAAGAACTGCCTTTGGTGCTGGGGAGGGCATTCCCCCGCAAAGAATATCCTATGCTGGCGGATTTTATGGGCTTTGTCTACGCGCGGTATGCGGCAGAAGAGGATCTTGTTGATGAAGACGTGATCAGGGGATATATTGCACAATATCCCGCCCAATGCAATAAATTCATGTTGGGTAGAGCGACCGAAGATCTTTACGGTTTTTTTGTTCAGGCTTTTATACGCGGAAATGATGATGTCGGCTTTGAATTGGTACCGCAGCCGGTCGCGGATAGGGTATGCCAAATGATCCGCGATCTTTACAAGGGTTGATTAATAATCTCCCAGGTTATAAAATCTAGATTGCCATGACATCTTTTTATTGGGCGCTCCTTGCGGCCTTTGTATGGGGTATAGTTCCTATACTCGAAAAGGTTGGACTGGTCAACATCTCCCCTATGGCGGGGCTTTTTTATCGTTGCACGGGAGTGTTCCTGGGGCTGATGGTGCTGATCTTTTTTATGATCAGGCCTGAGGAGATAAGGTCGGTTGACGTGCGGTCCGCCGTCCTGGTCGCCGCGGGAGGTTTTCTGGCAAGTTTTGTGGCGCAGATATTCTTCTACAATGCTCTCAAGAGCGGGAATGTTTCATCAGTCGTTCCGATCTCCGGCAGTTATCCTCTGGTGGCCTTTTTGCTTGGCATGCTGCTGCTTGGCGAATCGGTAAGCGTTCAAAAGATCCTCGGAGTGCTCTTGATAACGGCCGGGATCTGGATGATAAGATAGGCGACCCGCGCTTTTTATCTTTTTTAAATTTGAGAGATTCGGGGAGATGGTGACCCCCGGGACGAGACTTTACCGTTGATTCG
>CAZRTO010000061.1:0-6736 GCA_964603025.1 uncultured bacterium
GAATCAACGGTAAAGTCTCGTCCCGGGGGTCACCATCTCCCCGAATCTCTCAAAAATCATCTCAGGCCTGGGAATAAAAGTAAGGGCGGGTTTGAAACCCGCCCTACAAACATGCTACTTCGTCAGCTCAAGCACGCCCCAGACCCCGGGATCCTTGTAGAACATAAAATCGCCGTTCCAGACCATCTGCTTTGTCCTGGTCTTGCCGTCGTCAGAATCATCTATCGCGCAGTCGAACGAAAGCCTCATGCCGGCAGACGGCGTGAACCCGGTAAGAAGCGAGTTCCACGGGATCTTCGCCTCAAGTATGTATCCGCCCGGCCTTTTCTTCACGGCTATCTGGGAGCCTTCGGGACTTCTTGCCGAGTTCCAGTCCCAGATAGAGGGCTTAACATTGGCGCCGTTCCCCGTGCCCAATCCTATCTGGCGGTCGCCCCTGACAAAAGAGGTCCTGTTCGGGTCAGCCGCCGGATTCAGGCCTATGGTGATCTCGATGGCGTCGCCGTTCCAGATATTATTCGTTGTCTTGGAGTTGTTCAGCGGAGCGTCATCATTTACGTCGGCGGCGATATACAGGTTATTGCTGTCCCACTTCACATATATCCTGCCGCTCAGGTCATTTGTGCCCTTCCACACGGAAAAGCCCTCCTGCAACTGGGATTCCTGGTTGAGGAACAGCGGCTTGGCATCCGCCCAGTCCGAAAGGCTGCCGTCTATCTTGAGGGGCGAAGACACCAATTTGGCCGCCGCAGTCTTTTTCGATATCTTCACCGGAGCGCCCGTCATCAGTTTTGCCAGCGAGTCGGATGACGTCAGAAAATAAGGATCCGTGATCACCTTTTTGAAAGCGGCCAGTGATCTGCGGTCGGTCTCTATGCGCCAGTCGGCCTCCTTCTTTTTGTCGAACCAGTAGATAGCCCTTATGTAAGGCATTCTCTTGAGGTCCGCCAGCATCTCTTCTATCCATTTGGCCTTGTCCCCGCCCTCATTAGCGGTCGCGAACTCGGCTATCATAACGGGTTTTGTCGGATATCTGCGCCACATATCCCTGGACTGATTCCTGAACAGCTCCCTGAAACTCTGCCACGAGCTCCAATCCTGTGATGTCCCCCAGTTGTAGCCGTCAAGGCCTATCCAGTCCACATATTCGTCCCCTGGATATGAAAGGTGGACATCGTTCCACGGCTCCTGAGGCCAGGAGTCATTGTTGGGAGCCCACACGAACATGGCGTTGTCGGCCCCTTCTTTTTTGAAGATGTTCCTCACCCTCCTGAAGGCCGCGACATATTTCTTAGGGTCCCTGCCGTTGTTGACCAGGCTCCAGGAATAATGTTCAAGGTTGAACTCGTGCCCCCATCTTATGAACACCGGTTTTCCCCAGGCTTTTATGTCCTGCGCCCATTCCCTTATGTGAGCGTCCCACTCGCCTGAGTTTATATTATCCAGTTTGATCTTATCCTTATTGCTCCACAGCCACGGCTCCCATACGATATGAGGAATAGCCCCGTTGGCTATTACCCTGTTGGCCAGGTCGGGATTGAAAAGCGAGCTGTAATCCTGATACCACATGACCGTTGGGAATGTCGTTCCAACCTTTTTCTCCAGGTCCTTTACGAGCCCCATGTTCATAGGAGCTCCCTCCCGGAATAAACCGAAATATACTCCCTGTTTGTTCACGGCCTGTATCTTCTCTCCGGATGCCGAGACCGGTCCTGCGGTCGCTATCAGGGCCGCGGACAAGATCGCCAACAAAACGCTTTTCATGCCGGATACCTCCTTCTCTCTGTTTTTTGTTTATCCTTTTACAGCGCCGGCTGTAAGTCCCTTTACGATATGCTTTTGAAGCATGAAGAACAATATCATGACCGGGATCGTCGCGACCGTGGCCGCCGCCATCATCAGATCGAACCTGTTCTGGTAATTGCCGACGAACAGCCTTATGCCGACCGGGATGGTCATGGTATCCGCGTTGGTAAGCACCCAGGCGAACATGAGCTCATCCCAGGCGGTCAGAAAAACATAGATGCCGGTGGCGATTATGCCGGGGACTGCCAGAGGCAGGACGATATACCAAAAAACCTGAAAAGGGCTGCAACCGTCTATGCGCGCGGCTTCCTCAAGCTCAACCGGGATCGCGGCAAAGAATCCTCTCAGGATCCATATAGAGAACGGTATGAAAAAGGCGCTGTAGACCAGGATCATGCCGAAATACGTCCCCTTCATCGGTATGCCTGTAAGAAGGGTGAACTTTGTGAACATTATATAAAGAGGTATAAGATACATTATGGACGGGATCATCTGCGTGGCAAGAACTCCTATGCTGAAAAAATTACTTCCCGGGAAATCGAACCTGGCCAGAGCATAGGCCGCCAGCGTCGCAAAGATCATCGCCAGCACCATGGTTATACCGCAGATCACCAGCGAATTCTTGAGATAGAGACCGAAATTTATGTTCTTCCACAGGTCAACATAGTTCCTCCAGCGTATCACCGTGTGGCCGTCTCTGGCGGCATACGTCTTGTCCACTGAAGAGCCGGCCAGGCTGATCTGGCTTATCCGGCCGCCCGAAGCGCCGGCAAAGAGCCTGCCGTCCTTGTCGAATACGCTGAATACGTCCGCGCGGACCAGTTTTTGCATATCCTTTGATCCGTCCACCGGAACAAAGACAGACTCATAATTGATGACGGTCCCCTTGTTAAGGTCGACCACCGAGATCCCCGCGTTCGTGGCGGCTATCATTGTATCCCCGAAGAACCGTATCCTGTTCACCCTCTCTGAAATAAGCCCGCTGTCCGAATCGAATTTGCGCACTATCTTTCCGGTGGAGGGAGAGAACTCAAAAACGCCCCTCGCCGTGTGGAAGAACAGGTTGCCTCTCCTCGCGGTCAGGCCTCTTATATCCACGGGCGGAAGTCCCAACGAACCCAGGGAGAACGTTTTAAACAGTTCGCCTGTGGCGGCTTTTATAGAAATGAGCCCCTTGTTGGTCCCTATCCACAGCAGCCCGCCGTCCCTGAAAAGGGAAGTGGCCTGAGACGGCGACAGGGCGCTTGAAAAGGAGATCTCGTCGGAAAAGACCATTTTCTGTTTGTCGAATTTGAGAAGCGACTCAATATCTTTCTGCTGAAAAGCCAGCCATATATGACGGCCGTCATCGGCAAGCGAAGTTGAGACGACCTTGTTCACGTCAAAATCTTTGATGTTCCTTGAAAAGCTGCGCTTCTTTGAAAAATCGTCCAGAGAGACCTGCATAAGTCCTTTGTCGGCCGTGGCCACCCACACGCTGTGCTCATCCGCGAGAAAACTGGTGGCCAGCGACTTGACCGAATCGTGCTTGAGCAATTCTCCGGTCTCGGCGTCGAACTTGTTGAGCCCTCCGTCGGCGGTAAAAGCCAGCAGCGACCTTCCCCGGACATCGAGCGATATGACGTCATTGCCGGCCCTGCCGAACGGTATCTGCCCTAGCAGTATCTCGGTATTGGTCTTGAACGATGAAAAGACCATCCAAAAGATGGGAAAAAGAGTGACAATAAGCAGCAGCACCATGATCACGTCTATCGCGCGTTTCACGAGCCTTTGCTGCATGTAATATGTAAGACGCATCTATTTCCCCTCTTGCTCGGCCTTTTGATAGAACCTGAACCAGAAGTTGACTATCACGACCATGACTATCAGTAGAAGCACGGAAGCAGCCGCGCCCACTCCGAAAGCCCACTGCTGGAAGGTGTTCCTGAATATGTTGGTCATCATCAGATCGCCCCATTCTCCCGGATATCCCGCGCCAAAGCCGAACATCATGATGACGATGTTGAACGAATACGTGTTGTAGATAAGCCCGAACAGGAGAAGTATCGCCCACACCGGCTTGAGCATGGGAAAGGTTATGGACCAGAACTTTTTCCAGCCGGAAGCCCCGTCTATCTCGGCGGCCTCGTACAGCTCCTCCGGTATGGACTGCATCCCCGCGAGCAGCATGAGCATAGAGAGCGGCCAGTACCGCCAGACGGTCGGGATTATTATGGCCCACATCGTGTTGGGTCCCAGAAGCCAGAACGGCTTGGAGGGAAGGAGCTTTAGCCAGTCGACGAGAACAAGGTTGATCACCCCGATCTCTTTCTGCCACATGAACCCCCACAAAAGACCGGTAACGTAAGTGGGCACGACCCACGGGAAGAGGAACAGCGCCCTGAAGATGTTCTTGCCGCGGAATTTGCGGTTCACCATCAACGCCACCAGCATGCCGACCGCCGTAGTGCCCGTTGTGACCACAATGGTGTATATGACCGTGTTCCTAACGGACTCCATCAGGCCTATCCTGATCGGGCTCTCGGCGTTAAAAAGTATCTGGTAAAAGTTGTCAAAACCGACGAACGGCGCCATTAGATACTGGCTGATGGTGAACTGGTTCAGTTTGAGAAAGGCCATGTAAAAGGCCTGGAAGACCGGGAATATATGGAGGGTCATCATCGCGAGAAAAGTGGGCAGGACGAAATAATACGCAATGCGATATTTCTTTATCTCTTGCCACAGGCCTTTTTTCACAATATTACTCCCACAAAAACTCTGCGTTGAACAGCTCGGTCCCTTTTGGGATTCTTACCAGGTTTATTTCTTCCGAATTAGAAGAAACTGATTTGCCTTTGCTGTCAAAAACTTCCGCAACCAGTTCTGCAGGGCCGGTCCTCAGGCTCCGGGGGATCTCTAGCCCTTTTGTGTATAAATATACCTTATCCGTGAGCTCCTTGCAACAATCCTCTCCAACATCTAAGCGCACGGGGAGGAACCTGTGCAGCAGCCGCCTTCCCCTCCTCAGAGAAAAGACCACTTTCGCTTTTTTGAACTCTCTGTGGAGATCGTTCACTATCCAGAACTGGCCTTCTATTTTGCGTCCGATCCCGTAAGTTCTTCTTTGCAGGGAAGCGAGCACCGCCACCGGTTGAAAACTTTTTCTGAGCGTATGGAACCCTTTTTTCCTGTTCCTGAAGTAGTCCGTCACCGAATATGATACCGCCGGCCAGGGCTCCAGGAGCATGAAATGGAATACCCCGGTTATCTGCGACCACTTGTGCTGGCGGTATGTTTCGACCGCGAACTTGATCAGGTCGCTTTGGTACTGCTGGCTGTTGTCTGCAAACTCCTTGAGCGTCCCGCCCTGTCTGACCCCTGCGATATGAAAGGTTTGCTCATAGACAAAATCCCTGTAGGCCCAGGCGGTCCATCTGGGAGGCCAGAGGTCTTTTTTGGGGAACATTTTTTTGAGCGTTGAGACGCCCGGGAGCGCCTGCGCGCCGAACTCAGACGGAAAAGGCTTGCCTACCAGGGAAAGAAAATACCTGTAATGGCCCCAGAACCATCCCGGATAGGGATGTTCGTTAAAATCCGAAGATCTGAATATCGCCCTTGTGCTATCCTCTTCCGATACCGCCCGGAAAAGCGCATCGTCCAGCTTTGCGGCCTTTGACACCGGCTCGTTGTGGCAGCACCAGACCACTACGGACGGATTGTTGTGCAGCAGATTGGCCATATCCCGTATCTGCTTTGCCGCTTCAATGATGAATTCCGGAGTGTCGACGTATTCCCACTGGAGCGCAAAATCCTGCCAGACCATTATGCCGGCATCGTCCAGCGCGTCGTAGAGCTCTTTGCGGTTCACATGGGCATGCACGCGAACAGCATTGCAGTTGGACTCTTTGATCAACTCCACGTCTTTTTTTATCCGGGCCGGCGTGTATGTCGAAAGATATTCTTCCGGTATGATGTTGGAGCCTCTAACAAAAATTCTTTTCCCGTTTATGCTCCAGGCCTTGTTCTCCCCTATCTCAATTTTACGGATGCCGAACCTGCTCTCCGCTGAAGAAAGAAGCTCTCCGTTATTGGCGTCGTAGAGCTCCGCTTTGGCCCTGTACATATCCTGAGGGCCCATTTCCCGCGGCCACCACAAACGCGGGTTTTTCAGTGAACATTTAAGGCCGAACGCGTTTATGCCCGGCCCGAGCATCAGGCCGGTCCTGAATTTTACCGCGGCGCGCCCGTCGGGACCCGTTATCCGCACGACGGCAAGCGTCTTTTTTGCCGAAGCAAAAGTGTTCTCCGCCAGCAGCTCCATGTCCAGGTCCGCCGCGCTGTGGTCTTTTTTCAGTTCAGGGCTTATTTTCATGCCGGCTATCCTTGTTTTTTTGCAAACAGTTATATCCACGCTGTTCCATATGCCGCCCGTTCCCCTGGTCTGCCCCAGCTCTTCGTGCCATGAGCCCGGCCTGACATCATGGTGGCCGAACACTCCTTTTATCAGTCTTTTGCGGTGCGGCCAGGCGCTTTTACCAGCTGGCTCGGCAGGCGAAGAAACTTTTACTATTAGACAATTCCTGTCGCGCAAATGTTCCGTGACATCGAACTCGAACGGCTGAAAATAGCCTTCGTGCTCTCCGAGCAGCTTTCCGTTGAGCCACACTTTGGCAAAATAATCCACGCCCGCAAAGCCCAGTATCGCGTCCTCATCTTTTGCCACGGCGACCCGGCCGAATTCTTTTTTGAACCAGACCGTGCCGCTGTAATTGTCGATGCCGGCGACCTGCCAGTTGTTTGGGATGAGCATCGTTCTCTTGAATTTTGCAGAATTGTCGAAATAGCGCAGTTTCTCTCCGGCCTCTTTGGGATCGAGGATGTACCGCCATTTTCCGTTGAGGGAAAAACGACCCATGCGATCATTTTAGCATGCCAAAACCGGCCCGATATC
>CAZRTO010000062.1:0-6191 GCA_964603025.1 uncultured bacterium
CCGAAGGGCTTCTCGCGGGCAAGTTTTCCGAAGGCAGCCATATAAAGCTGGGCGTTAAGGACGGCGAGATAACTTTTTCACCGAAGAAGCACGCTAAGGCCGCCAGAAAAACCAAAGAAAAAGAACCAGAACCCGCTACGGTATAATGAGTAATTTTACCTGCCAGAAATGCGGCGCACAAACACCCTCGTGGGTGGGAAGATGCAGTGAGTGCGGCTCTTGGAACAGCGTTATAGAAGAAAATAAAAAGCTAGAAGCTAAAAGTATAAAGGGGAGAGGGCCTGAGAAAGATATAAAAGCGGTATCGATAAGCGATATCGGGGCGGGCAACGAGGACAGGTTTTCGACAGGGATAGATGAGTTTGACAGGGTTTTGGGAGGCGGGATAGTAAAAGGCAGCGCGGTGCTTGTGGCTGGCGAGCCGGGAATAGGCAAATCCACGCTGCTGCTGCAGCTTGCGGGACTCTTGTCATCCTCAAAAAAAGTACTTTATGTGAGCGGGGAAGAATCCGCCGCCCAGATAAAGATACGGGCAAAGCGGCTTAAGATAGATTCAAAAAACCTTCTGATACTTACATCCACCGATGTTTCCGGCATAGAAAACCAGATAGAAAAAGAAAAGCCCTGTGTTGTGATAGTGGATTCCGTGCAGACGCTTGAGACGGAGGGCATCAGCTCTTCCGCGGGTTCCGTATCCCAGGTGCGGGAAAGTTCACAGTATCTTACGCAGACCGCCAAGCAGCAGAACATCCCGCTGTTTCTGGTAGGGCAGGTCACCAAAGAAGGCTCCGTCGCGGGACCCAAGATCCTGGAGCACATGGTGGACACGGTGCTGAGTTTTGAAGGCGAGCAGAACAAGCCGTTCCGCATACTGCGCGCCGTCAAGAACAGGTTTGGCTCTACCAACGAAGTCGGTATCTTCGAGATGAAGCAGGAAGGCCTGGTCGAGGTAAAAAATCCCTCCAAGCTGCTTCTGGACGAGGCGTCCCTCGGGCTTCCGGGCTCGGTTGTCACCTGTGCGGTAGAGGGATCGCGTCCTATGCTTATAGAGATCCAGGCGCTGACCAGCTATTCAAGATTCCCGTCCCCCAAGCGCGTCGTGACGGGCCTTGATTACAACAGGGCGTCAGTCATAATCGGGGTGCTTGAGCGCAAAGCGGGGATAAAACTTTCCGAAAGCGATATTTATATGAGCGTTGCATCCGGGATCTACTCTGACGAACCGGCGATGGACCTGCCGCTCGCGCTGGCGATCGCGTCCTGCGCGCGCAACAAAGGGATCGACCCGAAGACCGTCGTGATAGGGGAGATAGGGTTGACCGGAGAGATAAGGGCTGTGCCCAATATTGAAAAACGGTTAAAAGAAGCCGCGAAACTCGGATTTTCTAAAGCCATGATCCCGGCGTCAAATGCAGACAGCATAAAAAGCATTCCCGGGATCGAGATAATTAAGGTTGGGAGTGTGAGGGAAGCGGTAGAAAAAGGCCCGTAAAGAAAGGGGCCCGTAGGGGCCCATAAAGTGGGCCTTCACGGGCCTTTGTATTAGGCCTTTGTTTCTTCCTCGCCTTTGATCAAGCCAAGTACAACCGCTCTTGCGATGGCGTCCATCTGCGCGGGGCTGACATTGGTGTTCAGGGTGGAGAATTCCTCTCCAACCATTTGTCTGGCGGCTGCTAAAAGGTCCTTGCCGGTCTTTGCCGGTATTGTTCTCTGTGCCGTATTCATTGCTGATACTTCTTTTACGCTTTTTACCATGTTAGGATCTATTTCTCTCGCTTTTCCTACCATTTGGTCAGTCTCTCCTTTTTCTTCGAACCGGAGATCGTCATAGAGGAAGAACAACAGGCTTTCATCCCCCTACACTTATATATCGTTAAGAATTGCGGGGGATTTCACTTTTGGGAAACAAAGGCCCATAAAGAAAAAGGCCCATAAGGGCCCGTAGGGAGAAAAAAGGCGGAGGGCAAAAAGGGCTTAACCGACGCCTTTTCTGCCTTCCGCCCTTCATGCCTTTGTGGGCCTTTGAGGGCCCTTTTTTATTTCTATCTCCGCCTAGACCTGTGGGTCCCAACTCCGTATCTTTGCCGGGCTGCATCCCTGCGCGCGGCCCTGGCGGCTTTTTCATCTTCTACAGGCTGCTGTACAGGAGCTTTTTGCTCAGCAGGGGTCTCTTGAACGGGCCTGATATCCAGGCGGGCCCTGGTTGTTTCGTCCGCTGCCGCAGCCGGGGTTGCGCTTGAATAATTAGTTCTGACCTCGCGCCTTATCCCCGGGATTGATCTGTCTCTCACAAAAGCCGGCTTTGTTCCTGTCTTGTCTCCTGTCAGTACTGCGAATATATCGGCCTTCACTGTTTCGTGGTACGGCAGGTCCATTTCCTGTGCGCTGATCTGCCTAAGGTCCTGCATTATCACGCCGTTCTGGTTTATATAACCGCGGTTGATTAGCAAGCTGAAAACTACGCTCTCATTAAGCGCGTCGGATAATATCTGGAATATTTTTTCGCACTGTGTCGCATCATAGTACTCCGATAAGGCCAGCTGGGATGATTTCTTGACAGTTCTGAATGCATCGGTCACCATTCCGTTTATATCTATATATCCATTTCTCTGTAACTGGGCATACAAAATATCATTATCAGCTACTATTTCTGAGAAGTCAGATATTGAAACACTGCCATTAACCTCTATTCCTCTAAAATCTTTCATTGCCACCGTACGCGCGTTCTTTATTATGGTCTGTTCCATTACTCTTCCGTTTATCGCGGCTGCAATATACTCTTCTACCGTGAATTCGGCTTTTAAAGATCTTGACCCGTTGCCCCAGGCACCTTCAACCTTGACCTTTTCTTTTCTTCCGCCAAAAACTTTTTTGGAGCCTGGGCGCCTGTTGGTATAGAAATCAACGAGCTTGTCCCTGATCTCACTAAGAGCTCCGGATACTACCGCAAAATCCGGGGAAGCGGTGTTGCCCAATATTTCCGCTATCATGCCGGCGTTGCTCGGTGATGTTCCCGCGATGGTGAAGAGTCCTATTGCCGCGGAATATATGCCGTCGCTGTTGCCGGAAGCTATTGCGGCCTTTAATTCTTCAAATAGCGCTCCCGCCAGCACGTCAGGTTGGGCGCCCTTTACCCTGTTTACCGCGGATTCTTCAAGCGCAAGCCGGTCGGCTGTGGAATCCTGGGCCAGCGCTTCTCTGGCGAACACTTCGGCTTCCACAAGCACGGGCTTCTGCCTTGACGCAGGCGCCGGAGCTTCGGCGTTCTGAGGCCTTTCGACAGCCACTTTTACTCCCGCGTTGAGCTCTCCCAGATATTCCGCCGGGAACTGGTTCACAAAATGTTCGAGCTGTTTTCTCATCGTAGGCGGAAGCTGAGCTAGAATTTGCCCTATCTGAGCCCTTGTCTCGGGCGAATTGCCTTTTTGGTCTATCAGTCTGTATATAAGATACATCGAATCTTCAAAAAGCTTGTCATGCATGGCTGATCTCAGCTCCTCTTCGGTTTCTACCGAAGGTACGCTCTGTTGTCTCAGTTCTTCCAGGTCGACATTCTCAGCTGCTCTGCGTTTTATGGATTCGTTGAGCACCTGCGTTATCTTGTAGCGCTCGGTTAGCGTGTAATTTTCTTCGCTGAGACCGGCAAGAGAGATCTCCGCATCGCTGAGCACTACGCCTTTTTGGTCTATATATCCCGCGCTGATGAGATCCTGCCATATCTGTCCGGTCTTTTTGCCGACGCTCCTAAAACTTCTTGAGGATACTTTTCCAGGGGCATTCTTAGGATTGAATATTCTTGTAATCCCCCTTATAGGAGTTGTGATCCCGTCGGCAATCTTTCTTATCACGCCGTGTTTTTCTTCGGCGCCTTCTTTTGCTTTTTCATAAGAGCGCATGAGGGACGCGGCCTGTTTTTCATTCAGCTGCAGTGATGCAACAACTTCTTCAAATTCCGGGGCAAACACCAGGACATCATCGTCCGGATTAAGGAACAGATCGTCCAGCATGCTTTCCGCCCAAGGCGAAGCTTTTAATATTGCAGACCGGTCGGCAACCACGGCCGCTCCCTGGGCATAAGCTCTTATCAGGAGCTCATTCTCCGGCAGAAGCTCGCCTTCTTCGTTCTCCATCCAGTCGAACGCGCCCCGTTCTCCAAGCACGGCAAGCGTGTCCAGAAGCTCTCCGGTCTCGCGCTCTATGATCCCCTCGTTCTTTGCTCTTCTGGTGCCTCCCAGCATTGTCAGAATATTCAGCACCGGGATCCTTGAAGAATCCTGCAGCCAGTTTGCCGTGTTCTGTCCGATCTCCACGAACTTGTCATCCAGCTTGCGCTTGAGCAACGCGGACAGATAAGGGTCGTCTGATCCGAACAGCTCTATTGTCAGCTCTCTGAGTATCGCTCTCTTGTTATTTATGTTCTTTTCGGAGTTATACGCGACTACCAGGGAACCTATAGCAAGACCCGCAGGGTTTGCGGAGGCCAGAGGCACCCCGTTCACCACCGGGCCCGCGGCGCTTATCCCGACTGTTGTTTCTCCCAGCAATTGAGTGTTCCCGGACCGCACTCCGTTCCTGAAAGTATATGTTAATGAAGGGTTAGCGTTGGAATCAAGTCCTATGCCGACATTACCGAATTTCACGTTCCCCTGAAGGCCGTTGGGGCCAAACCTTGTCGTGAGGCCGGCTTCCGGAGACATGGCCAGCGTCTGGCTCATGGACCAGTAAGTATCCCAGTCGCCGTTTGTGTTGGCTATTCCCGCGTCAAGCCCTATTGTCACGGGCCCTTGACCGGCTCTTACCCCCAGACCAAGTCCGTACCTGTATGTATCATCTGTATTTGCCCATTCATTCTCTTTTAACGGAACATCGCTGGTGCTTTCGTATTCTCCGAACAGGGAAAGCGTGGTCTCAACAGTTATATTCGGTTTTTTGAGGTGAAAGGCCTTGGTTACGCCCATCTCGCCCCTTATGCGGTAAAATTCGGCTATCTTAAGTATCGCCTCTTCTTCGGAATGGCCTTGGTACAATACTTTCGAGTAACCATTGCCTGACATGGTAACTGTGGTGCCGAGCGGGGTTCTTCTCATCTCGATTATATAAGACACTTGGGGCTCATCAAACTGTTCTCTGTCCTCGTTGTACCTTTCACCCATTACGGTTATTCTTGTATAATTTTCCTGAAGGATCTTTTCCCCCACAAATTCCCGATAGATCTCTTTTTTGCCGTGTGCTACCTTTTCGACATCTATGGCGTCTATCTGTGCAGAGGTGGGTCGGGCTCCGCGGGCAGTCTGTGCGCGGTTGCTATTGTTAACAATAGAATTCCCGACCATGCAATCGTAGGAATAAATCCTCGCGAGTTTTATATCTATAGGATCAAGCGGGAAATACGGATTTGTGACAGACTCCGTTTTCGCTTGTCCAGGCTCAATTGCTGTTTTTACGCTCCAGACCATCACTTCATTGCGCTGATCGTCGTATCCGAGCACTTTATGCCAGTATCTGGACCTGACTTCCTGATTTTGCCTTGAGGAATCAGTTGTATAGCTGTATTCAGTTCCGTTAATATCGGTTCCCCACTGCCACGGACTTTCGTAGCTCTGGGATGCGGTATAATCGTCTATCCATCTTGTTCTTCCGGCTTCCACTCTCTTTGTTCCATAGGTTGCTTCCAGATTGGCGAAGAACGTCGCGTTCTTGCCAAGCCAGTCGATCTTGCGGGCGTATCTTGCGTATGCGGTCAGCTCCCAGGTGGTGTAATCAAAGTCTTCATAGTGCAGGTCTACTTTCCCCTTGAGCCCTATGGTCAGATGCCTGTTCAGTTTTGTCTCTACGCCGGCCTTTATGCCTATGATCTCGTTGTCAGAACCGGAGGCTCCTCTGCTTCTAGAATAATCTATTCCCGCGTTGGCCCTTACTTTGCCCCTGTTGTATTCAATGCCCAGGCCCGCGTCAAAGGAACCGTGATTGTACGCTCCAAGCCGCATCCTGACACCCAGTGTTTTTTGCGGGTTTACAAAGAAGAATCCCTCGGCGCTGCCGCCGTCCTTGGAGAACGAGAGCTGGATATGGCCTCTTTCAAAAGCTCTCCTGTAGGCGATATTCAGGTCCTCGTTGTTGTTTGTGGTGATCGACAGGGTTTCCGGGTTGAGCAGCCTTAGCTGGTCTTCTATCCACCATCCGGGAGCCAC
>CAZRTO010000063.1:0-5851 GCA_964603025.1 uncultured bacterium
AATCCGGAGATGTTAATTGGCAAGCCTGAATAAGATAATACTGGTCGGCCGCCTCACCACCAACCCGGAGATCCGCACCACAATGGACGCGGTCCCCATGACAAGGTTCCAGCTGGCAGTCGACAGGGCAAGGTTCGGCGCGGCGCCCAAAGAGACAGATCTTGTGGATGTGATAGCGTGGCGCAATATAGCGGAATACGCCTCCCAGAACCTGGCAAAAGGCAAGACCGCCCTGGTGGAAGGCCGCATACAGAACAGATCTTTTGAGACCAAAGAAGGCGTCAAAAGATACGTTACCGAAGTGGTCGCGACCAATGTTGTGGCGCTGGACGCGAAGAGACCTTCCAAGGCCGCCGCGGAAGACCAGGCCCCGGTCCCGGACGCGGGGGACGGCGGAGGGTATCTTGGAGAGGACCTGCCTTTTTAGATGTATAACAAGGCGTTCTTGATAGGCAATCTGACCAGGGATCCCGAGGTGCGCTACACCACCTCCGGGATAGCGATGGCCAGGTTTGCTATAGCGGTCAACAGGTTCACTTCCAAGTCGGCCGGGTCATCCGATGCCGGCAATGATGTTGATTTCATAAACATCGTGGCATGGAGAAAACTGGCCGAGATCTGCAAGACATATCTTAAAAAAGGCCAGCCTGTGGCGATCGAAGGGGCCCTGCAGATCAGAAAGTACGAAAAGGACGGGCAGCAAAAGGTTTTTGCCGAAGTAGTGGCGGAAAATATGCAGATGCTCGGCAGAAAACAGGACAGCGGGCAAAAAATTGTACAGGAAACGGCCGATACGGCCGGGAACTCAATAAAATCTGACGATCAGGAGGTGCCGTTCTAATGGCAGAAGTCCGAAAGAAAAGTTTTGGCAGCGACAGGAGAGGACCCAGAAGGGAAGGCCGTCCGGACGGCAGAAAGAGGCGCAAAAAACCGTGTTTCTTTTGTGCCAATAAGAACGTTCCGGATTTCAGGAATGCCGACCTCATGCGCAAGTTCATGACCGAACGCGGCAAGATAATGACCCAAAGGTCGTCAGGATGCTGCGCTAAGCATCAGAGGGCGCTGGCAAAACAGATAAAAAGGGCAAGGCAGATAGGCTTTGTCCCGTACACGGCGGAGTGAACAAACGATGAAAGTAATTCTTTTAAAGGATATGGTCAACATAGGCGACGAGAACGAGATAGTCAATGTTTCTGAAGGCTATGCCAGGAATTTTCTGATCCCGAAAAAGATAGCTGTAGAAGCGACCGAAGCGGCCGTCAAGCAGCTTGAGCGCGGCAGGAAAAAGATAGAGGCAAAGCTGGAGGAAAAGAAGAGCGCCCTCAGAGAGACCGCGAAAAAGATCGGCGCCCTGAACCTGGAGATAAAAGTCGATGTGGGCGATAATGGTAAAATGTTCGGATCGGTCACCCAGGCCGACGTGGCCTCCGCCATCAAGGAGCTGTCCGGGATCGAGCTGGACAAAAAGAAGATACAGATGGAGCACAGCCATCTGAAAGCCCTGGGGACATATCCGGTGACGGTCAGGCTCTATTCTGATATCGAGGCAAAGACCCAGGTAAGCGTGGTCCCGTCGGCCTGATCTTTCAGGGGCCGGCGACCCTTTCTATATAATGTCAAGGACAAGCATATTGAACGCGCTGCCGGACGCGTGCGGCGTCTATCTCCTAAAGGACGCTGCCGGCGACATCGTATACATAGGCAAATCCAACTCGATCAGGAAGAGAGTCTCCTCCCACTTACGCACCAAACTTGCGCAAAAAGTAAGTTCTGTCGACCATATACTCACCAAAGGGGAGCTGTCCGCGCTCATCCTTGAAGCCAAGCTGATCAAAAAGTTCCGCCCCCGCTACAACATTTCTATGAGGGACGATAAGCAATACCCGTATATCAGGCTTTCCATGAACGAGGAATTCCCGGCAGTAAAAATAGTGAGAAAGAAGGACCCTGACGGGGCGGCGTATTTCGGGCCGTTCAGGTCTGCCGGCGCGAGGCTTTTGGCTTCCGCCGCCGCCAGGATATTCGGTCTCAGGAAATGCTCTTCGGGAGTATTCAGAAAAAGGCAGCAGCCATGCCTTAATTTTTACATGAAAAGGTGCGCGGCCCCCTGCACCGGCGGTATCGGCCGCCGCGCCTACAGGGCTAGGGCGCTTCAGGCCAAGAAATTCTTTGAGTCCGGGCCAGACGGGCTGCTGAGCGGGCTAAAGAACAGGATGAACGCGGCAAGCGCGAAGAAAAAATATGAAGAAGCCGCGGCCTTGAGGGACAGGATATTTTTGATCGAGCGCTCTGTGGACTCTTATACGGGGAAAAAGACTACAGGGGTCAGGGACAGAGAGGCCCTGCAAGAGCTGATGCGCTATTTGCAGCTCAAGGCCCCGCCTTTCCGGATGGAGGCTTTTGACATATCAAATACGGGCCCTTCGCAGACCGTGGGCGCTATGGCCGTCTTTGTGAACGGAAAGCCATTAAAACAGGACTACCGCAGGTTTAAGATCTCTTCCAGGGAGCTTCCGAACGATATCGCGGCCATATACGAAACAGTCTACAGAAGGTATTCAGGCAGCCTGAAAGATAAGCTGCCGCTGCCTGATCTGGTGGTGGTGGACGGCGGTCCCGCGCAGAGATCAAGCGCCGAAAAAGCCATACGGGATGCCCGGCAGGAGCTGGCGCTTATCTCTCTGGCCAAGAAGAACGAAGAGATCTTTTGCTCGCAAACCTCCCGGCCGCTCGTGCTGCCCAGGGACTCCAAAGCGCTGCTTTTGCTCAGGGCAATAAGGGACGAAGTACATCGCTTTGCTGTTTCTTATCACAGGGCCCGCAGGCGTAAAACCCTGGTTTCATGATAGACTTTAATTGAAAAGCCCATGCATAAAGGCGCATACTCTATATTGCTCCTGTTAGTTTTATGTTCGGCGGCGTCCGCCGCATCTCCGGAGGCGGGAAGCACCGGCCCGCAGAAGAAGTCGGTATCTTTCGGAGGGCAGCGGTCAGTTCCCGTGCCGTTGGGCAGGTCGAACCAAAAACCAGTTCCCTTCAAGTATTATTCCGCGGATACTCAGCTTGAGCAGCCGGAGAAGAAGTCCGGGCTTGAGGTAGGCATAAAGGCCGGCGCGAGCGCCGGCCTTACCGGAGCCGTAGGGGATGTCTCGTACTCTCTGGATCAGATACTCAGGGGGGCTTCGCTCAGAGGCAGTTTTGGGTATCTTACAGGTGCCGAGACGCAGCAGACCCGCCCGCTCAAACTTGCGACAGTGAATCTGGATGCCATATATTCCCTTGGGACCCTTAAAGCCTTTGACTCCCCGCTGGATGTCTATGTTGGAGGCGGATTGATATATCCGTTCAAGGTGAACCGGGAAAGAAGCTCAGGAGCATGGGGAGCACACGCGTATTTTGGAAGCAGATACTCATTGCGCGATAACGTATCACTATACGGAGAACTGGCATATACCGGGATCAAGTACAACCCTGAGGAAACAGCTATCAAAGGCGTGGAAGCCATGCTCGGATACAGCTATTCTTTCTAAAAAACGGCCCAAATAAGCCAAAAATGGCTAATTGACACAATGCCCCATTTTTGGTAAAATAATACTGTAAATTGATACGGGACTCCCTCGGTTAAAACACCAACTTTTGAGAAGCCCCAGAGCACTGATTAAAAAAGAAGGATTTTTGCTGTGGAAACGATCACCAGGAAGCGGTTTGTATTCAAAGGCAAAGTTCAAGGCGTCGGTTTCAGGCCGACGATATATAATATTGCCAAAAAACTCGGATTAGCCGGGATGGTGCTCAACGCGCCGGACGGCGTGGTCGTTGAGGTGGAGGGCCCGGGTTCACAGGTCGATAAATTCCTGACCCAGATAAATGCCAAACAGCCGCCGAATTCCAGAATACTCAGGGTAGAGTCAATGCAGCTTCCCGCTATCGGATACATGAGCTTCAGGATACTGCCTTCGGCGCAAAGCGGGAAAAAGACGGTCCATATCCCTCCGGACATAGGCACCTGCAAGGACTGCGAAAAAGAACTTTTCAATCCCAGGGACAGAAGGTTCGGATATCCTTTCATAAACTGTACCGTGTGCGGTCCCAGGTTCTCGATAATAAGGGATATCCCTTACGACAGGGCCAGGACCAGCATGAGCCCTTTTCATATGTGCAGCCTCTGTGAATACGAGTATTCAGATCCCGGCAACCGGAGGTTCCATGCCGAACCCAATGCCTGCGAAGATTGCGGTCCCCATGTGTTCCTTCTCGACATGAACGGCAGGAGGATCGAGACGCTCGACCCTATACTCAAAGCGGTGCAGCTCATAAAAGAGGGCAAGACCATCGCCGTAAAGGGAATGAGCGGATATCATCTGTTCTGCGATGCGTCAAATCCCGCCGCGATAGGAGAGCTCAGAAAACGCAAACAAAGCCCGGACAAGCCTTTTGCGGTGATGTCGTACAGCCTTAAGGAGATCAAATCATTCGCAAAAGTGACAGATAAAGAAGCCGAGCTGCTGCAGTCGTCGGCCAGGCCGATAGTAATACTTAAAAAGCGCAAAGGTATGCTGTTGCCGGACAATCTGTCCGCCAGGAACGGCAACATTGCGGTGATGATGCCTTCCTCTCCGATCCATTATCTGATAGTCAAGGACAATTTTCTGGCCCTGGCGGTGCTTTCCGCCAATAAAACGGGCGAGCCGATCACAAAGGACGACGACAAAGCCGTCAAATACCTGAAAGGGATAGCGGACAATTTCCTTGTTTATGACCGCAAGATAGTGAACCGCTGCGATGATTCGATCGTCAGGACACTAAAGAACAAGTCGATAAAGCTGCGCAGATCAAGGGGTTATGTCCCAGACCCGATCAGGATATCCGCGGAAAATCTTCCGGAGATACTGGCGACAGGCGCTCAGAGCAGCAATGTTTTCGCTCTTTCCAGGGGCAAGAACGCGATATTGTCGCAGCATATAGGGGATCTTTCCATACCGGACACCCAGAATTTTTTCCGCAAATCTGTAGCCACTATGGAGGCTCTTCTGAGGGTGCGGCCCGTGGCGGTGGCGTTTGATGACGAGCCTTCCCACTACTGTCAAAAGTACGCAAGGGCCCTTCACGGGATAAGGCATATAGCCGTTGCCCATCATCAGGCGCATGTCGCCTCGGTGGTGGCCGAACACAACATCACGTCCGAAGTTATAGGGGTCGCGCTCGACGGCAGAGGTGCTGAGGTCATGTCCGGCCGTCCTGGAGCGTTCCAGCACAAAGGAGCATTAAAGCCGGTACAAGTTCCGGTTTTGCCCGCGTGCGGACCTTATATGGCCGGTCTGGCGTATCTCTTCGATGCTTTTGGCGAAGAAGCCTTCAAGCTGCGGATGGATTTCGTAAAAAAACACAAAGACGATCTTAACAAGATCAAAAAAGCTTTCAAATCGACGGACGCCGGAGTTTTGAGGGGTGCGGGACCGTTGTTTGATGCGGTCGCAGCCATTCTTGGGGTTCGCGACGAGGTTACTTATGCAGGGCAGGCCGCGGCCGAACTTGAGGCCATCGCGGCGGGGAAGGGATACAAATCATATAATTTTGAGATCAGCGCCGAAAACGTCCTGGATCCTTCGGTCATGATAAGAGAAATAGCGGAAGATGTGAAGGCCGGAGTGCCTGCGGAGAATATTTCCTATAAGTTCCACAACACGCTCGGCAAGGCGATCGCCAGGGTATGCAAGACCATATCCAGGGACACAAAGATAAAAAAGGTCTGCCTCTCGGGCGGGGTTTTTCAGAACATGCTCCTGCTTGAAGCCGCTATCCGCGAACTGAAAAAAGTCCGCCTCGAGGTTTATATCAACGAAAAAGTCCC
>CAZRTO010000064.1:0-5712 GCA_964603025.1 uncultured bacterium
TCGCCGCCGCTAAAGAGACAGGGATCGCTGTGCTTGGGGAGATCCCTTTTGATCAGAGTATAGTTGATATGGTCGATAAGGGAGAGCTGTTCTCACAAAAGAACGGCGCTTCCCCGGCGGGAGAAGCGTTCAAAAAAATAACCGGACAAATAATTGATTTTTCCGAGAACTATTGATGTGGTAATATTTTCTGAAAGGAGATTTATATGAAAATAGGAGTGGTGATATCCGTCAACGATGCCGAGACCTGCTGGAACGCTCTCAGATACGCGAATTACTGCCTGGCACAAAAGGATGAAGCAAAGGTCTTTTTCATGGGCAAAGGCGTTGAATATCAAAAAATAGGGACTGATAAATACGACACTGTGAAACAAGCGGAAGAATTCATGGGGAACGGAGGAAAAATATTCGCCTGCGGCACCTGCATAAAGTCAAGAGGCGGGGAAGGCGGAGAAATGTGCCCGATCTCTACCATGAAGGACATGTATGACATCGTAAAAGAAAGTGATAAGGTGGTTTCCTTCTAAAATAATCTTGACAATATATTGTGCGCAATTCATAATGAGCATGTGCCCGATAAGGAGGATTTTAATATGTGTCCCAGACCGCGAAAATTAAGGTTTTGCAGGGAGTTTTCAGGCGCGACTTTTTATAAGCCGCAGGGCATCCCTTTGTCCATGATGGATATAAATTCCGTAAATGCCGAAGAGCTTGAGGCGTTCCGACTTTGCGACCTTGAGGAAATGGAGCAGGAGCAGGCCGCCAAAAAAATGAAGATATCAAGGCCGACGCTCCAAAGAGATCTATATTCCGCGCGAAAAAAAATAGCGGACGCTTTAATTAATTCAAAAGCGATCCGGATAGACAACGGGAAAGGAGACTAACATGGCTTTCGGTCCCCATTTGACGGTGGACGGCATAGGGTGCTCCTCAAAAGATCTTTCAAGCATGAGCTTCATATACAAATTCCTGGATGAATGTCCTAAAAAGATACACATGACCAAGATCACCGAGCCGTACATTGTAAAAATCCCGGCCGGCTTTGCCGGTATGGTACTGATAGCCGAAAGCCATATTTCGGTACACACCAACCCTAAAAAAAAGAAGATATATGTCGATATATTTTCCTGCAAAGATTTTGACAAGGCCAAAGCACTGAAATATATAATCTCCTATTTTAAGCCAAAGCAATTCCAAAGCGATTTCATTAAGAGAGGCAAAAATTTTCCCCGCTGGAACAAAAAAACCTCTTGATATGGATTTAAAGATAAAAATTATTTACGACAAACCTGCCGGCGACAGATCCCTCAAAGGCGGATTCGGTTTTGCGTGCCTTATAGATATCGACGGCAAAAAAATACTGTTTGATACCGGGTCGAGAAGCGACATCCTTTTGCATAATCTTGCAAAAATAAGAGTAAAGCCTGGGGAGATAAAAAAAATCTTTATTACGCACAAACATTGGGACCACATGGGAGGGCTTTTCGGGTTCCTTGAAAAGAACAGCAACTGTGAAGTCGTGTTGCCCGGGTCGTTTTCAGGGGAATTCCAAAATGAGGTCCGTTCCATGGGGGCTAAGGTCAAAATCGCAAGGAAGAAATCCCTGATATTTGACGGATTTTTCTCATCAGGAACATTTGAAGGCGATATTCCGGAACAAGCGGCGGTCATATTTTCCCAAAAAGGACCGGTCGTTATTGCCGGATGCGCTCATCCGGGCATCGCGTATATGATTCGTAAAATATCCGAGCAATTCAAAAAGCCGATATATGCGGTGATCGGAGGATTTCATTTAAGTGAAAAGAATAACAAAGAGATCCTGTCTGTTGCAAGGCCGCTAAAAAGATCAGGAATTAGGAAAGCAGCCCCTTGTCATTGCTCGGGACCAAAAGCGAAAAAGATATTTAAGAAGATGTTTGGCAGGGACTATATTGATGCCGTATTAGGCACCGAAATAATTGTTTGATCATAAGTGTTGTTCGTATCAAAATAAACAGATCTTTTTCGCACGTTGCCGCAACAAATATCCGCATATGGTAATATAAACCACAAATGAAGCTCAATATCAAAGTCATTCCCAGGGCTTCCAAAGAGCGGATCATTGAAGAGAACGGGACCTTGAAGGTTTATGTCACAAGTCCCGCCGTTGACGGCCGCGCGAACAAAGCGGTGATCGAATCGCTTGCGGAATATTTTAAGACCAAGAAAAGGATGGTAAGGATAATATCCGGCGAAAAAAGCCGCAACAAGATCGTCGAAATTGCGGAGCCGATTCTTTAGATTCCGGCTCCGCCTACAAGGAACTATTATGCCTCAAAGAACGTCTAACAATATGAAAAGCATGCAGTATGATTTTTCTCAGGTTTATGGGCAGTATAAGGATAAGATATGGGGCATTATATCCAAATATGCCCCGGTCCGGCATGACAGGGAGGATCTTTTTCAGGAGATATTCCTCAAGGTTCACAGGAACCTGGAAAAGTTCAGGGGCGATTCGGATATAGGCACATGGATATTCAGGATCGCGGTGAACGAGTCGGTCAATTTTGGCAGGAAAAAGAGCAGGGCTTTTAAACTGGAACAGATAGTTGAGAAATTTAATATATTCAAGAAAGTGCAGGAGCCGGACGAGATACAGGAAGATATAAGACAGTGGGCTCCGCTCAAGGTCTTGAATGAAAAACAAAGGCTCATATTGATAATGGCCGAAGTGGAAGAGATGAAGTTGGGGGATATTGCAAGATACATGAAGATATCGGAAGGAACGGTCAAGTCCAATCTGTTCAGGGCCAAGGAAGCTTTGAGAAAAGAGCTGGAAAAAGGGGGCGGTATATATGGATAGGTTGACAGAGTATATAGGCAGGATCAAGAGCTGGGACCCTGAACCCGACTTTGGCGCAATGTATTTGAATGTGCTCGCCAGCTCGGAAAGGCCGGTCATTTTTATGCCTTCAGCATTAAAACTGTCAGTTGCCTTTGCCGCGTTCTTTGTGATACTTTTCGCAGGGTTCTATTTTAATAACTCCGGGACCGGGGCGACCGCCAGAAGCCCGATGGCGTACATATTCGAGCAGGAGGCCGAAGCCGGCAACGGAGCACTCTCGTATATTTTTGAGGAATGACGGAACTTATTCAAAACGCAAGATGTCTAAATTGTCAGGAGGGAGGGGAAAAATGAGAAAAGAAGTTTTTTCAGGGCTGGTCGCGGCAGCATTGGCGATATCTCTTGTTTCGGGGGCTTCGGCTCTCGGAAAGATGAATACGGGCCCTCGCGCAGAAGGAGGTCGCCCCGGGTTCATGAAGGAGAAGATAGCAAAAGAAATAGGCCTGACCCAGCAGCAGAAGGATGCGTTCCTGCAAAAAGAGCAACAGCTTGAAAAGGACGTGCTCGGGTTGAGGCAGGAGAACCAGAAAATGCGCCTTTGGATGAGGCAGGAACTTAAAAAGGACAATCCCGACAAGGCGTCTATCGATCGGACCATAGAAAAGATCGGCGCCAACAATACCGGCATACAAAAAAAGAGAACAGAATATATACTCTGGATGAGAACCCAGCTTACCCCGGAACAGAGGGAAAAACTTAACTCCTGTTTTGAACAAAAGGGGGAAAGACAGCCTCGCGGACAAGGACCACGTAAGAAATAATTTAGATCACAGGTTTTTCAATAGAAAGCCTCTTGGTATTCCGAGAGGCTTTTTTTGTGAAATTATCGGACGTTTTAATCGATATCAGAATGTGCGCTTAAACTAGGCGAAGGGAGAATGTTATGCCCGCATCAGGGATGGTTAATCTGCCGGTAGGGCAAAGATCCGTGTGGGGATTAAGCCCCGTTACGAGAAATGCTCTTTCAACATGGAGCGGAAAAGTTGCGCCTGGGCGTTTGAGGGCAGCGATATTTGATATCGGCAATGTGCTTGCCAACTGGTATCCAGGAGCCGCCAGCTATGAGATCTGTGTCCGGGAAGGATGGAACGGAGCCCGAGACATTAAAAAGGTTGAAGATGCGTTGACAGCTCCAGAGTTAAAAGGTCCTTTTGAAAAAGGCGAATTTGATTTTGGCGTTTTTTATGATGGCGTGAATACTCGGCTTGGATTTAAAAATACGCCAAAAGGGATTCTAGAGCGCATATGGAACAGCACTTTTGAATTAAGAAATGACAGTTTAGCATTAGCTTGCGATATGCAGGATGCAGGTTTGTTCATGTGTCTCATGTCAGACACAAATAAACAGCATTTTGGGCATCTGAAGAAACTCATGCCTTTTTTGGGGAGGGCTAATGCTGCGGTGTTGTCCTATGTTACCGGATCTTATAAATGCGACGGTCCGCAGCAGTATCAAAAGATGATATCTCTGCTCAGTTCTTATGACATATCCCCTGATCAGGCCGTATATTTTGATGACCGGCATGACTACACGACAATGGCAATTTCTTTGGGTATCCCGTCGCTGACATTTCTGAACGCAAGCGATGCCAGAACTGTCGTCAGAGAGGTATGGGGGCTGTCAATATAATCGACTATTGCGGCCTTTTTGCGTTCAGCAAAAAAGCCGTTATAGCGGCGGTCGCGGGGATGCAGAGTATAAGACCGATACTTCCGGAAAGTGCCCGCAGGAGCTCTTCGCTTATTAATTCAAGGTTGAGAGCTTTTAATAAAGGCATGTTCCCGTAGGCCAAGAGAAGCAACAAAGGAAGAGAAGCTCCCGTATAAGCAAGTATCAAAGTGTTTGACATTGTTCCCATCACATCCTGTCCCACGTTCATGCCGGACCTGAAAAGCGCCGAAAAATCCGCTTCAGGATGTACTTTCTTAACTTCAGACATGGAAGACGCGATCGACATTGCCACGTCCATTACGGCTCCCAGCGCGCCTATGAGTATGCCGGCAAAAAGAAGCCCCCTGAAATTGAGCGGAAGTTCCATGGAATAAAAGAGCATCCTGGACTCTTCGGAGCTTAGTCCCGAAAGATTGATAATATTTCCTATTACTGCCGCGATCACTCCGGCGATAACGATTCCTATTATCGTGCCTGCCGCCGCGCCAACGCTTTTTAAGGTCTTTCCCGAAACAAGACGGAAAACTATCAGCGTTACCGCCGCGCATACCGCTATTGAAACAAGCATAGGATCAAAACCTTTTACGGACAAAGGAATTACCACGAAAAAGATCAAGCCCATAGTTATGGCAAGGCTGATCAGTGCCTTGAACCCTTTTTTCCCGCCTATCAGTACAAGTAGAAGACAAAATGTTCCCATCAATGTGTATAAAGGGCCGCTTCTTTCATAATCGGCAATATTGAATATGGGCAAGCCATCCGGGCTTTCGGCTTTTGTGGGATTTTCTTCTACATAAAGAATGACCCGATCTCCCGGCTTTAAGACCATTTTTGCGCCCATCATTCCGGATGATTCCATGTGCTGTGTTGTAACGGACCGCCCTTTATACCGGCCGCTTTTCACCTTTACTTGTACTGTCTTAGGATCCGATAAAGATCCGGTGTCTTCAGATACTTTTTCAATCACGCCTTTTTCGTAGGAATAAACGGGAGGAGTGAAGTCCTTTTCAGCGGCAAAGGCACAAAAGGGTAGCGCCAAGACTGATAGAAGTAGGGTTATAACAAACTTTTTCATAAAATCACATATTTCCTAACGTAAACCTGGGGGACAGGGACTTGAACCCCGATTCTCGCCTCCAAAGGGCGGTGTCCTACC
>CAZRTO010000065.1:0-3604 GCA_964603025.1 uncultured bacterium
TAAGGCCAAGGTCATTTGTGTAAAGGTCAAGCGATTTGAAGGTGTATTTGGATGCGGTCAAAGAGATAGTAGACGATAGTTCCAAAAAGAGAATAAATATATGACGCGTGAAGCTAAGGCTGTGATAAATGATAAAAAAAACGTTGTAAACGAGTTTTGCGAATATGCAGAACGAGATTGGGATAAATGGGAGAAGGTGATCGGATGTAAGGTGAAATCAATAAAACATGGTTATGGAATTATTGATGGCTTGTTTAGCGCAAAAGACTTTGTGATAATCATCAAGTTTGATGATGTTGAGCACAGATATGAGCTTTCGGATTTCGTTCAAAACATTGTTGAGATTAAGTTGCCCGAAAACTATAAGATCGATAATGCTAATGAGGGAAAAAATAAAAAACCAATTGCCAAACAGATACATGAAGAGCGCATTGATGATCAAAACCAGGCTGTTGTTGAATGTCGGATTAAGGTGGTGTTGACTAAAAAGGCAAAGCAGCAGATATTGAGCCATAATCCGGATTATGATGGAGATGTAGATATCGAGGCGCTTCTAGATGATCTGATAGGAGGCGGACGTTCTTATGACTCTTATGTCGAGAATGCCGGCTTATCCCGGGACGGCGAAAATGTTTACAAGATCATCTTTGCTACGGATACGGATTGTAATGCCAACAAAAAGTTAATAGAAATATTATCCGGAAATACTATTTTCTTAACCGGAATAAACAAAGAATCGTCATTTCTTGTGATCGACTTCAGAAAAATGCCTGCAGGTGTCGGCAGAACTGCGTGGTATAAAATATCGACTTCAGTTAAGTTTGACTGTAAGCGATACGACATTAATAATTATTATGAGGATGAAGGAATTGCCGGCGCTTTACCACATGAGATAACAGCAATATTAGAAGATAGCCCTTCACATAACGAGAGAAAGGATATTGTTGAGCAAAGAATAAAACACTGGGATGCATATTTGGATATTGTTGAGACACTCGCAAAAGAGAATAATTACGAGATCCCTTACAAAGGCCGTAAACAAGGCAGAGACAATAATTGCATAACGGTTTTTATCGATGGTGCCGCTCAAATTGCCTTTAGCAAGATGAAGCGGGGCGATGAATTGAGATTGATAGAGGACGAGGACAGGTTTCTTAAAGATAAAGAAAAAGGCTATGTTCAAGCTGCGCCGCTGGGGACAGTCGACAATTATTCTGTACATGATAATACCATATCTATTGAATTCGGTACCGACATCCAGGAAAGAATTGACCGCGGATATGATTTTGAACTCCCTGAAAAAGGGATGTTGTGGCATTCTGAGGTAGGCGATATTTATCAGGCCCAAACATTGCGCAATGGACTAGAGGACCTCTTGCAGGGGCGAGCGGTTAACACTGGCCTGGAGAATTTTTTGTTTGACCCGGAAAAGGCCAGGCAAAAACCAGAATGCCAGCATATCAAATTGGACAACAGGAATCTTCTTTTAACAACGCTTAACGAAGAACAGAGGCAATCAGTAGAAGGCGTTTTGAATGCCGATGACCTATATCTGATACAGGGACCGCCCGGCACAGGCAAGACAACCGTAATAGCGGAGATATGCTATCAGGTTGCCTTGCAGGGAGGGAAAACACTCATTGCCTCTCAAACCAATCTTGCCGTTGACAATGCTATAAGCAGGCTTGTGCATCATCGGCTAATACGGGCTTTAAGAAAGGGGAATCCCTCAAGGATCGAAACAGAGGGGATTGAATATACGGAGGACAAGGTCGTAGAAAAATGGCTCAAGCAAACTGCGGAATCATGCAAAAAGAAAATCAAAATAAACCATGATCGGCATCAAATACTCCTTGAATTGGACAGTCGTCTTCCCGGCATAGTTAAAGAGTATGAAACAAGATCGAATTGTCTTTTCCAAATGAAAGAAGTCAATCTCCATGTTATGGAGCGCCGCGATAAAAAACATGAATACGAATCGGTGCTGAACATGCGAAAAGACATTGACGAACTAGAAAGAATAATGTTGAGCATAAAATCACATAATAATTACAGCGCCTATAATAAAAAACAGGCGATATCCGAAGATGGGAGTGCGCTTGAACTATATAAAGGTTTAAAGCATGCTATGCGCAATCATATCCGCAGGCGGCCGGGAATCATAAGGAGGTTATTCGGCCTGACAGGGAGCTGGTTGCTAAAAACGGTAGATTTGCTCGCACAGGGCCGAGATGTTGTCGAGTATGCGGAAACGCGGATCAAAGAGCTGAATCTCTTACTAGACGATAGCGAAAACAATCTGAAGCATCTTGAAAAAGGAATCAAATCTGCCGAAGCTACAATAGAAGCATATAATAATCAATTCCCCTCCGATCTGCTGATCAAAAAAAACGTAAACGATCTTAAACAAAAGGATGTAAAGAAGTATTATTTGTCCCTTTATATGGAAGAATTAAAAAAAGCAAAAACAGAAACAAGCATTTTGACTGAATGGGTTAAGCGGATTGAAGGTGCGGATCAAGACGAATATGATAAATTCAAGGAAATCTACATCGAAAACGCTAATGTGATCGGGATTACCTGTGGCCAGTGCGGGTCGCGTAAGTTTAGGCATGATTTCGACGTGGTCATTGTTGACGAAGTAAGCAAAGCTACGCCGCCCGAGTTGTTGCTGCCGATGTTAAGAGGCAAGAAGATTGTCCTGGTGGGCGACCATAAACAGCTGCCTCCTATGATCGATGAGGATCTATTGGCGGATATGGCAAAAAAGAATAATTATAGCGAAGGCGAGATTGAACACCTGGAGGAATGCTTGTTTAAAGAGCTCTTCGAGAAAGCACCCTCAAACATGAAATCCATGTTAAGAACACAGTATCGTATGCATGATGTGATAATGGATTGTATAAATCAATTCTATGATGACGGATTAATGTCCGGATTAGTGAACCCTGACAAAGAGCGTGCGCACAGATGTCATGGCGATTTGATAGAAAGCCATAATCATGCGCTTTGGGTAGATACGCCAATAGCGCCATTTGCCGAAGAAAAGAAAAAACACGGCAAAAGCAGTTACAATGAGCTGGAAATCAAGATCATTTGTGAGATCCTGGATAAAATCGCAAATAACTTCAGAAAGAACAGAATAGGTAACGAAAAAAAAGAAGTAGGTATTATTACTTTTTATAGAGCGCAATATCATTTACTGAATGAAAGACTCAAGAGCATTAGGCAGAAGCATAATGATGTGCTTATACTCAGGGTCGGTACGGTAGACAGGTTCCAAGGGATGGAAAGGCCGGTCGTTATAGTCAGTTTGGTCCGCAACAATACAAGGCGGGATATAGGATTTGCAAAAAAGCCAGAACGAATTAATGTGGCTTTTTCCCGTGCCCAGGAATTGCTGGTAATAGTAGGATGTAGCGAGTTGTTTACTAAAACCGCCACCGACAGGTCACATGAAGGGAAGCCGGCTACAAAGATCTATGAAACTATAGTGAGAAGGATAGCTAAAAATAAAGGGCTAAAGAACTATGATCTGGAAAAATTTAGAATTTCCTAAAGGTACAGAAAAAATAGGCAGAGAGCTGGAAAGCACACCGGGCTT
>CAZRTO010000065.1:3614-4577 GCA_964603025.1 uncultured bacterium
TATCAGCTCGCGAATGGACCCTGCCTATTTATGCATGTGCCATGCCTTATGATGTCGGAAAAAGCAAGAGATTGAATATTATTGAAGAATATATTATGAAGATAGCATCGGCCGGGCTGGATGATATACCGGATATAGAATATATTGCGGATCTTTTGGAGCTGGACAGCGTATTTATTAAAACATATGTTGATGAATTGGCCGAAGCAGGAGCGATTGAAGAAGACTCACTGCCAAAAATCATCATTACAGAACAGGGAAAGGAATTCTATGAAGAAGGCAAAATTTATGAAGAACCTGAAAGACGTTCGGTAAGGCTTCTGATAGATCCTTACTTTAACAGCCCGAGTCTGTATGGGACAAAAAAAACCGGCAATAATATATGCCCGAATTATTCCGATTTAAAGGCCCCTGCTGCAAGTAAGGATGTAACGCTTAGCATTGAAGACCTTGTTAATGTCGCAAAACAGCAGGGCAAGATCATTGAGCAGAATGGGAGCGATCACAAGATCATCGCAACGTATCCATGCGAAAAAGCGGAGAAAATCAATTCAGTTTTTGTAGAATTCTGGATATATGATATTTTAGAAGAGGATCTGTATTGCAAAATCTACAATATCAGCGATGAAGGCAAGGCATCATATTGCAGAAAGATTTCAGAATACTATACTTCGAATTTTAAACCTCCGCTTGAGCTCTCTTATGATATCAAATATAGGGATGGGGCCGATGTCGGACCCGAACAGAACGATCTGCAAATACAGAACAGGCTGAAAGAAACGCTGAAAATTGAAAGAGATATTTTCAACAACAGAAGCTCATCATCAATGCGCGATACGAAAAAGGAAATACAAAGGAGTTCTTTGTATTACATAAGAGACTCTCAAATCAAGCCGGAATTCAATAGGTTGCTTGAAACGGCTAAGAAGAGGGTGATTATTTACAGTCCCTGGATTAATGAGA
>CAZRTO010000065.1:4587-5694 GCA_964603025.1 uncultured bacterium
GAACGTTGTAGACGATGATATGATAGGCCTATTTCAAAGGCTTGTTAAAAGAGGCGTTGTTGTTCTGATCGGATGGGGTATAGCTGCTAAGTACGAATACGAAGAGGGCAAGCCGCCAGATTCATTAATGAATAGGCTTGGGGCGATCGTAGACAGAAACGGGATCCCTTCGGTATTAAAGTTCTGGAAGGGCAACCGGCATAACAAAGAAGTGCTTATTGATGATTCTGTTCATATAAGCGGGTCGTTCAACTGGCTCTCGTTCAGAGGGGATCGCAACTTGCGCGGGGAAACAGTCACAGTGGTGACGGATAAAGAATTGATCGAAGATCAAGTCAGATATCTAGAGGAGATGTTCATTGAAGATCTGAAAAAATATGCGTCATTTGAAGTTACGGGCTTAAGCGCTATTAAGATGATGGGCCGGTTTTATAACAATAAGGATGAGATCGGAGCATTTATCAGGCAGTTGATCGCAAAATATGTCAAGGATAAGAACCACAATCAGATAGCAAAAGTCGCGTATGTATATCTGGGATCAGAAGTGATGCCCGATTATTTAATTGAAGCGATTCGCAAATCGCATATGGAAGATAAGGATAATAATGAACTAAAAAAACTGATGATCGACGTAAGAATGAGCAATAAAGGTTTATACGATTTAATATGCCGCGAATAGCGAGACAAGAACCATAAGACAAGAATGGATACGAAGCGGGTATGGAAATAATATTTTTTATAGGTATTCTGACGGTTTGGGGCTTGATATCATTCTTTTCAGATTACAACAAAAAGATAGAAGAAGGCACGGCGGCAGGAGAGATAAAGAACAGGAGAGATCCTGAAGCAATCCACGGATCGTTCGACAAGTTTGTCAACAAACTCGAGATACTGGATTACCTTTTAGACATCGGCATCATAGACCGTGAGGCAAATGTTGTAAGACGACCGTCGAATAAGGACATATCCCTTATCAGGGACAAGTTTCCGGTTTCTTGGGAGGAAATACTCGGGATTCTATCGCACGGGAGGAAGATTGCGATTTCAAGGAAGATCACGAAAAGCTCTCCCGAAGTTAAAAGAAATCGTGTAGAAACATTTGGCGAG
>CAZRTO010000066.1:0-5684 GCA_964603025.1 uncultured bacterium
GGGAGAGGGGTGCCCGAAGGGCGGGGTGAGGGTCGCATCGCCGTTGTCGGCGCAGGACCCGCCGGACTGACCTGCGCGGCCGATCTGGCAAAAGCGGGTTTTCAGGTGACGCTTTTTGAGTCGCTGCACGGTCCCGGAGGAGTGCTTTCTTACGGGATCCCGGAGTTCAGGCTTCCAAAAAGGATCGTAAGCGAAGAGGTTGAGTATATAAAGTCCCTTGGAGTGGATATCAGATACAACATGATGATAGGCGGCATATTTTCCCTGAAAGAACTGTCCGCGCAGGGTTATAAAGCGGTTTTTCTCGGGTCAGGTGCTGGCCTGCCCAAGTTCATGAACATACCCGGGGAGAACCTGGGCGGTGTTTACAGCGCCAATGAATTCCTAACCCGGGTCAATCTGATGAAGGCATATCTTTTCCCTGATTATATGACGCCTGTCAGGATAGGCAAAAAGGTCGCTGTCATCGGCGGAGGCAATGTTGCCATGGACAGCGCCAGAAGCGCTCTAAGGCTCGGCGCGGAAAAGGTTACAATAGTGTACAGGCGCTCAAAACAGGAAATGCCCGCCCGCATAGAAGAGGCCGAGAACGCGCTCGAGGAGGGCGTTGAGTTCTCCGTTCTTACTTCGCCGACAAAAATAATCGGTGATGAAAAAGGCTGGGTAAAAGCGATGGAATGCATAAGGATGGAACTGGGTGAAAAGGACGCGTCGGGCCGCAGAAGCTTTATCCCGATCAAAGGTTCGGAATACACAGTGGAGACCGATACGGTGATAATGGCCATAGGCCAGAGCCCCAATCCTCTTATCGGCAATTCATGCTCGGAGCTAAAAAGGGAAAAATGGGGAGGCGTCATCGCCGATCCTGAGACCGGACAGACCTCTGTTCCGTGGGTGTTCGCCGGAGGCGATATAGTGACCGGAGCCGCGACGGTGATATCAGCCATGGGAGCCGGGAAAAAAGCCGCGGAAGCCATAGCCAAATATTTAGGATGAGGTATGCAATATGAACCATAAAGAGTTCGGACCGGACGACAAGCTCAAAGAAGCCTGCGGCGTCTACGGGATATTCAATACCAGCAAAAAACATGTGGCAAAGCATATCTATTACGGTTTGTTCGCGCTTCAGCACCGCGGCCAGGAGAGCGCCGGCATAGTCACTACCGACGGCGTCAATTTCCGCTCGTACGTCAACATGGGGCTTGTTCCCGTCGTCTTCAGCAGTGAAGAGATCTTCCGTAACCTCAAAGGCAATATAGGCATAGGGCATACACGCTATTCCACATGCGGGACCAGCGACCTGTCGAATGCCCAGCCGATAATATCCAATACGCCTTTCGGCACGATAGCGCTTGCCCACAACGGCAATCTGACAAACACCGCCGAACTTAAAAAGCTTCTCAAAAAGAAGGGGTATGCCTTTAAGGGCAACAGCGATTCGGAGGTGATCGGGGCTCTTGTCAGTTTTTCCCGGCATAAAGACCTTGAATCCGCTCTGCGCTCGGTGCTCAAAAAAATAAAAGGCGCTTTTGCCATTGTGATAATGACCCATGACAAGCTTATCGCGGTAAGGGACCCCAACGGGATCAGGCCTTTGTGCATAGGACGTTTTGACGGTTCCTACATAGTATCTTCCGAAACATGCGGATTGGACATACTGGCCGCGAAATTCTTGAGCGAAGTGATGCCCGGAGAGATGGTCGTGATAGACAAAAAAGGGGTGCGCAGAGAAATCTACAAAAGGCCGAAAAGCACGTCCCTTTGTATATTTGAGTTCATATATTTTGCCAGGCCGGACAGCGTTATGGATGGCCGCAGCCTGTACCACGCGCGCGTGGACATGGGGCGCATGCTGGCCAAAGAGCATCCGGTCAAGGCTGATTATGTTATTCCCGTGCCGGATTCCGGCACTCCCGCGGCCATAGGGTATGCTTCCAAGTCAAAAATACCTTTCAGCGACGTTCTGGTCAAGAACCGTTACGTCGGCCGCACGTTCATCCAGCCCACACAGGATATAAGGGAGCTCGGAGTGAAATTAAAGCTCAATCCTATAAAACAGGTCATCAAAGGCAAGGACATAGTTCTGGTGGACGATTCAATAGTCAGAGGCACTACCAGCCGGCAGATAGTCCGGATGCTCAAGGACGCGGGCGCGCGCAGGGTGCACATGCGCGTAGCCAGCCCTCCTATAATCGGCACCTGCATGTTCGGGATAGACACAGCCTCAAAAAAAGAGCTTATAGCCGCCAACATGTCCGTAGAAGAGATCCGCCGGTATCTCGGAGCGGACTCTCTGGGCTATATAAGCCTTGAAGGCCTGCAAAAAGCTATCGGGGTCGAAAAAGACCCTCTCTGTATAGGCTGCCTGAACCTCAAATATCCGATCTCATAGAAATATCCGCTTATTGACAAAATTCTTCGTGCAAGAATAACTCAATATACTTCGATTGATATTTGGGAGGCAGAAAAATGACATCGACAAACGGAGTAAATGGCGGGAAGCCCAAGGATTATACACCTCAGCAAGCTCAGCAGGCGCTGTCTAACAGAAAAATGACCAATTTTGTTAAGCAATCCAACGCTGCTTTCGAAAAACTTCACAAGGCCGTATCGTAGAAAGACGATAACGAAGAAAGGAGTTTTGTATGAGTACTCAAGCGGTAGGGGCAGGCCCGGGAGCAATGATGAACGCAAAGACCCAGACGGCTGTAAACAATGTCAATAATGCCACAACTACCGGCTCTAATATCGGGGCTGTTGTAGGCGGCGTAGTGGGAAGTTTAATAGCTCCCGGAGCTGGAACGGCAATAGGCGCGGCTGTAGGTTCTCAGGTTGGTGGTGCAATAGGAAAAGAAGTCGGGTTGTCTCAAAACAAAGCAGCTAATTCTCCGATCGCAAAGAGTCAGCTTAGCGGGACATCCGCAGGTTCGACTGCCGGTGCTGGTATCGGAGCTGCGATAGGCGGGGTGGTTGCGGGACCTGTCGGAGCCGGCATAGGAGCTTTGGCAGGAAGCGCTATAGCAGGTAATGGAGGCAGCGGCAAATAGCGCTAAATATACGACTAGTTTGAAAAAAAGCGGAGTTTTTCTCCGCTTTTTTTGTTTGAAAATATAAACTCTCTATGATACTATAGCAGTAAAGGAGAGATAAATGATCATCGATTCTTCTAAAAAAGACATCCTTGCCAAGGTCAAATCCGACAATATCAGGTTCATCCATCTTCAGTTCACCGATATTCTCGGCACGTTAAAAAGCGTGGCTGTGCCGGTCGAGCGCCTTGAGGACATACTGGACAAAGGCATCTGGTTCGACGGTTCTTCGATAGAGGGTTTCGCGCGCATATCCGAGAGCGACATGTTCCTCCAGCCCGATGTTTCCACTTACCGCGTCATACCGTGGAAATCTCCGGAGTACAGGGTGGCGCGCTTTATCTGCGACGTATATACCCCGGACGGCCAGCCTTATGCCGGCGATCCGCGCGGCATCCTCAAAAAAGCCGTGGCCGAAGCAAAAAAAGAGGGTTTGAACTTTTTTACCGGACCTGAAGTTGAGTTCTTCCTTCTTAAAAAAGACGGAGAAAAGATCACAACGATACCGCATGATGTTGGGGGTTATTTTGATTACTCTCCTCTGGACCTGGCCTCGGAGATCAGGCGGGACATAATCCTCGCGCTTGAAGCGCTGGGGATGACGGTAGAGATGAGCCATCACGAAGTGGGCCCGGGTCAGCACGAGATAGACGTAAAATACGGGGACGCGGTGTCTTCGGCCGACAATGTGATCACCCTCAAATATACGATCAAGGCAATAGCGCAAAAATACGGGCTTCATGCCACCTGCATGCCAAAGCCCATCTTTGGGGTCAACGGCTCCGGAATGCACGTTCACCAGAGCCTTTTTGACAACAAGGGCAATAATCTATTCTACGATGCCGCCGACAGATACAAATTTTCAAAGACCGCTTACGGTTTCATAGCCGGCCAGCTTAAACACGCCCGGGCCATGAGTGCCGTGCTCGCGCCGACCGTCAATTCATATAAAAGGCTTGTGCCTGGTTATGAAGCTCCTGTGTACATCTGCTGGGCCCAGATCAACCGCTCCGCGCTGATCAGGATCCCCAGGTTCTCACCCGGAAGGGAACAGGCCACACGCGCCGAGCTGCGCTGTCCCGACCCGAGCTGCAACCCGTACCTGGCTTTTGCCGTGATGCTCAAAGCCGGAATGGACGGCGTAAAAAATTCCATGACACCTCCTCAGCCGGTGGAAGAGGACGTCTACGAGTTCAGCGAAAAAGAGCTGAGCGAAAGGAATATAAGCACGCTGCCGGCGTCTTTAAAAGAAGCTCTGGATGAGGCCATGAACAACGGCATAGTCAAAAGCGCCCTGGGAGCTCACACGTTTGAGAAGCTGATGGACGCCAAACTCGCCGAGTGGGACGACTACAGGATAAAGGTAACACCCTGGGAGATCAACAGATATCTGGAAACCATTTAACTCACCCCCAGCCCCCTCTCTTGACAGAGAGGGGACGGAATGGGAGAACAATGAAAATAGCAATAGCTTCGGATCACGCCGGATATAAACTCAAGGAAGACATAAAAGTATTCCTTAAGTCGAAAAAGCATTCCGTAAAAGACCTGGGCCCTTATTCAGGGGACTTTTCGGTAGATTATCCGGATTTTGCCAGGAAAACAGCCCGCCTAGTTACTTCAAAAAAGGTCTCTAGGGCGGTCCTTGTGTGCGGCAGCGGGATCGGCATGAGCATTGCCGCCAACAGGTTCAAAGGCGTGCGCGCCGCCTCCTGCGAGAGCCCCTACACGGCAAAAATGTGCCGCATGCACAACGACGCCAACATCTTGTGCCTGGGAGCCAGGATACTCCCGCCGAAAGAAGCACTGAAGATCGTCCGCGTATGGCTTTCCAGCGATTTTGAGGGGGGCCGCCACAAAAGAAGGGTAAAAAAACTGGGCTGATGACCAAAGCTTTTGTAATGGCAGCCGGGGTCGGTACAAGGCTGGAGCCTTTGACGCTTTCGGTTCCAAAGCCGCTGGTGCCCGTGTGCAACGTTCCTATAATGGAATACAACATATCTCTTCTCAGACAACACGGTTTTAAGGATATCACCGCCAATCTTCATTATTTTCCAGACCAGATAGAGAGCTATTTCGGGGACGGAGCCGCTTTTGGGGTCTCTATGCGCTATTCTTTTGAGGAAGAGCTCATGGGCACCGCGGGCGGGGTCAGGAAAATGGCCGGCGTCGCGGACCTGAAAGAGGGCGGCAGGGCCCTGGTGATGAGCGCGGACGTGCTTACCGATATTGATATTTCTGCTATGGTCAAATTTCACGAAGAGAGGGGATCTCGCGCCACGATAGCTCTGATAGGGGTCGAGGACACTTCGGAATTCGGGGTGGTCGTGACAGGGCCTTCGGGCAGGATAACAGCGTTCCAGGAAAAGCCGCGTAACGAAGAGGCGCTGAGCAGAATGGTAAACACAGGTATATATGTACTGGAAAAAGAGGTCATTGACCTGATACCTCCCGAGACATTTTACGATTTCGGGAAACAGTTATTCCCGCTGCTTATAGAAAAGGGAGTCCCTTTTTTCGGCTTTGAAGCCGGCTGCTACTGGAAGGATATTGGCAGTATCGGCAACTACAAGGCCGCTAATTTTGATGTCGCTT
>CAZRTO010000067.1:0-5613 GCA_964603025.1 uncultured bacterium
AGCCAGGATTTCCAGCTTGAGCACCTTTGAAGAAGGCCCCTCCACCCTGCCGCGTTCATCAGCCCGCAGTCCCGCCACCCACAATATTTTTTCCCTGTCGCAGACCACGGGAACCAATGAGCGCCGGTCCCTGGGAAGCTTGATATCAACAAAAAAGTCCTGCAGTTTTTTGAGGCCTTTCATTCCGAAAGGTATGAAACGGTCGCCAGGCAGGGGATTCCTTACCACCAGGCTCTTACCTCTTATCTTTGAAATATCAATGTATGCCGCCGAGGCGGGACATCTTTTGATGACTCCCTGCGCACGCATCACGGAAGCTTTTATGCGCGCTCCCGCGGCTTTTACCGAGACAAGGCCTGGAATATCCAGACGGCATCTGTAAACAGGCTTTTTTAACGGCCGCCTCTTTTTGTCCGTTATAAGGAATTCATTTTTATCCGCGAGAACGAATATCCCGCCCGGCAGACATACGCAGCCCTCAGCCAGAGAAAGGATATCCGAAACATGGACCGAAGATATGTCGGTCAGGTCGCCTTTGAAATCCTCTATGGCGCCCCTCAGGATATACCCCTGAAGCTGCGCGGGAGCCGCCATAAGGCTTTTTCTCTTCAGTCGCAGCCCGTCGCGCGCCCTTGTCAGTGCGCTCTTCATCGCTTTGGACACATACCGGTCGACAAGAGCACGGTCGCGGCAAAAACCCTTGATCAGGGAGAGTATCTCCTTCTTGATCTGAGGGTTTTCCTTTTCCATCAGCGGAAGGACTATATTGCGTATCCTGTTACGGGTGAAACGGTTCTCCATGTTGCTGGCATCAACCCTGTATTTAAGGCCGTTCCTTCGGCAGTAATCGAGTATCTCCCTCTTGAAAACTCCAAGGAAGGGACGGATTATTTTACCTCTGACCGGCGGGATCCCGCAAAGCCCCCTAAGACCCGTCCCCCTCAGCAATCTCATTAAAAAAGTCTCTATATTGTCATCGGCATGGTGGGCGAGCGCGATCTTGTCCGCACCGGCTTTTTTTGCCGCCCGCCCGAAGAATTCATAACGGACAAGCCGGCCGGCCTCTTCAATCGATATCTTTTTGTTTTTGGCGGACTTTTTTACGTCAGAGGTCTCTGTAATGAACGGGACATTCATGGCACGGCACAAAGCTCTTACATAGCGCTGGTCAGCCGCGGCATCTTCTCCTCTCAATCCGTGGTTTAAATGAGAGGCCACAGGCGTGTAACCCGAATTTTTCAAAAAATGCAGCAGGGCTACCGAGTCGGCTCCGCCCGAGACCGCGACAAGCACCTTCTGGCCCGGGGCGAGCATATCATGTTCTTTTATCGATCTTAAAGCTTTGTTCTCCAGCATTTCAGGCCAGTCTGTCGGCGATATCGGATATGAACGGGATATCGGCTTTTTTGCCCATCAGAAAAACGAACGAACATTTGAGCATATATATCCAGAAAAAGAAAAAAATGACTCCGGACGATCTTCCGACCAACGACATATCGGCATAGGCGGAACCGGCGGCCGCGGCCGCTTTAAGGCATATCAATACCGCGACAAAAGAACACCATAAGAACATTGCCTGCGCCGCATTATACGCCATCCGTACGTTCTGCCGGCGCTCGGTAAAGAGTATGCTGAAGACAGGAAAGAATAAAAGATATGAGAGCACGACAAGCATCCGCTCATAAAAGGACAGATCCTCTTTGTTCCTGCCCGTGCCCCTATTATCCCTGATCATTTTTGACGCTGCTCCGGTTATATCTTACGGCTGTCATAAGCCCAATGCAGGACCGCCTGCCTCTGTCTCGGCCTGCAGGAGAGGTCCCTTTTCCTGCAGTTCTTTTTTATCTGGGCTATATGCCGGCCTATGGCCTTCCATCTCTTTATTTGTCTTTCGTCCTCGAACGGGATCCTGCGCCCCATGAAATAGCGGCAATACCACTGGAACCAGCCCCTGGGATCCTCGCTGTATATCCACCCCTTTTTTCTCCAGTACGAAAGCGGTTGCGAAGCATTGATGCCGAAATAGTTCAGCTGCGGATCGTGTTTGAGCGGATCGAGCCTGGCTTTTTTGAACCAGTCGACCGGAAATTCATCAACACAGTCGGTCATATACTTACCTCCGAACACGCCCATCTCAAGCATTTGTTTCGGGGTCAGTTCCGGCTTAAAATCCGGATGAAAATTCCGGCCGGCAGGCTCGGCAAGGTAATATACGTAGTTTCGCTGCATCCTGTCGTTCACAACGACTTTTTTAGGTTTCATAAAACTATCGGTTTCGCAAAGCGAAATCCTGCCGGGGGCCAGGATCGAACTGGCGACCTAGGGCTTATGAGTCCCTCGCTCTAACCAACTGAGCTACCCCGGCATAATAAATTGCGAAGCAATTTATTATCCTTATTCCTTGTTCCTTACTCCTTCTTCTATCCGAGTCTTCGCATGACCAGGCCTGAAAGCACCTTTGGATAGAAGAACGTGGATTTTTGAGGCATGCGCGATCCGGCGTCCGCGGTCCCCATTATCTGCGAGACCGGTACGGGATTAAGCAGAAAAGCACATGTATGCGACCCGCTCCTTACCGAGGACAGGGCCTCTTTGTCATCGTGCGAATAAGATATGATCTCCCTGGCATGGTCGCCCTTGTGCTTGTCGAGTATGTCATCGAGCAAAAGGGAGTGCAGTATCGCGGTCTCTATTTCCGACTGGTCCGCTCTGCCTTTTGCCTTCATGGTCCTGTTCTTGCCCACAGTATCCCTGAGCTTGAGCATGTACAACTTGTTGTCCCTTCTGCTGAAGAACCCGAACACCCTGCCCTTGGCCTTGGATATTTTGTCGAAAGAATCTATCTCAACGATCAAGAAATATTTTTTTGCGGTGTTCTTTATAAGCTCAATATCCTCTTCCGGTATGTTCAAGAGCCTGTGTGTGGGCAGAACAAGAAGTCCCGGATCGGATTCTTCGACAAAATACGACAGGCAGAAGTTCCTCGGATCGGTCCCGTTAGGGTCCACATTGGATTCCCTGGCATGTTTAAAAGCGGTCTCAAACCTGTGGTGACCATCGGCTATATAGACAGGTTTTCCTTCAAAATCCGAGGAAAAATCCGCTATCTCAGTTTTGTCTTCGACCCTCCACAGCGAATGAGAGCAGCCGCTCTCATCGAGAAAACTTATCGCAGGACCGGTTTCAGGCAGACTGACAGGATACCCCTTGTATATCATAAATACCGGTTCGGTATTGGCTTGCGTGGCCTTAAGAAGCTTCATGCGATCTTCTTTGGGTTTGGAATAGGTGTTCTCATGGAACTTCACCTCTCCCTTCTCATCAAGCCTCACAAGCCCGAAAAAGCCCTTCCTGGAATATTTTTTGCCGTTGTGCGTGAACTGCTGCTGATATATGTACATACAAGGCGTTTTATCCTCTGAAAGGATCCCGTTCTCGAGCCAGGAGCGAAGATATCCCGCGGCTCTTGTATAGCGGTTGTCCGTATCTCCGTCGGATGGCATATCCTTGCCGAGGATTATCCTGACGATATTATTTTCATTCCTGAAATAGAGCCTGTCCTGGTCTTTTTGTGAAATAACATCGTACGGAGGGCTTACAAGAGAGGATATATCCTGATGCCGCTCTGGATTATAAGTGATGCCTTTAAAAGGGACTATTCGCGCCACAAAAAACACTCCTTGATTCAATTATACAGAAAAACCGGGCGTGTTTGCAAATGGTTGACCGTTCTGTTAGAATATTCCCATAATGGCGGACAATAAGATAAAAATACTGGTAGTGGACGACGAGCCCGGCGCTCTCGAATCTTTTCGGATGATCCTCGAAATAAAGGATTTTGAAGTGTCCACTTTCTCTAACGGGCTTGACGCCTTGGCACAGGCGGAAAAGACCCCGTTCGACATAGCGTTCATAGACCTCAAGATGCCGGTGATCGACGGGCTCGGGGTGCTAAAAAAACTCAAAGAAATATCCCCTTCCACGGAAGCGATAATCGTAACGGCCTACGCGACTGAAGAATCCCAGGCCAACGCCATAACGCTTGGAGCGATGGAATACCTTAGAAAACCTTTCCTTATGGAAGAGATATTCTCCCTATGCGACAGGGCTCTCAGGAAAAAAAGGGAGAAAGAAAGCTCCGGGAAAAAGGCGGCCGGCCCGAATATAAGCAATATCCACTAGCCTCTAAACAGCAGCACGCTGAATATCAGTAGCCCAAAGACCAGCCTGTACCAGACAAACACATAGAAGGTGTGCGCCTGCAAGTAACGCAGCAGATATTTGATCGCCAAAACGCCCGCCACTGCGGAGAGAACCATCCCCGCGGCAAAACGCGAGGCATCATCCGCCGACAATCCGGAGAAAAAAATATGCCTCAATTTGTATATGCCCGCGCCCAGCGTGATCGGGGCTGCCAGCAAAAAAGAAAAACGGGCGGCCGCTTGTCTTTGCAGCCCCGTCATAAGTCCTGCGGTCATGGTTATGCCGGACCTTGATACTCCGGGTATCAGTGCAAGGGCCTGCATAAACCCGATAACAAGTGCGTCTTTTAACCCTACCTGCGCGATATCGCGGGTCTTCTTTCCATATGCTTCTGCAGCCCACAAAAGCAACCCCATAGCTATCATAGCTCCGCCGACAAATGCGGGCGACCTGAATACCGTCTCAAAATAGTCCTCGAACAGATATCCCGCGACAACGGCGGGGATACATCCGAGTATTATAAGCCATAAAAGCGGTTTGCGCGGATCCCTGAGGATATCCATCCAATCTTTCCAGAAATATATGATGATGGACAAAAGCGTGCCCATATGAAGGGCCACATCAAAAACCAGCCCTGAGTCCTGCCATCCGAATAACCACGGCAGAACGAACAGATGTCCCGAACTGCTTATCGGCAGGAATTCGGTAATCCCCTGCACAGCCCCCAAAAAAGCTGCCTGAACGATCTCCAATGCTTACGCCCCCCTTATAAAAGAACGGACCTTGCTTAGCAATCCTCCGGGTATATCCATGCTTTTTATCCTGCCCCGAAGGGATCTGTCAAGGCTCTCGGCGGCCAGGCACCCCCGGCACTGGACAAGAGTTCCCTGAAGTTTCCCGTATCCCTTAACTATATCCGAAGTCATCAGTTTTTCCAAGTCGCCGCCGATCGGAACAGCCCCCTGCAAGGCCCAGAAACAGGGCATCATAAGGTGGTCGTCGGGAGATATAGAAATAACATTGCTCATTATGCGGCATGAGGCTTGCTTAGGGTCGTTGCCGCCTTTTCGCATAAGATCAAAAAGTTGCGCGTCAAAGACTACATTATCGTTCTTTGAGTATCTTTTGATGTATTCGAGAGAAATGCTCTCAAAGCCTTCGAGCTCAGGACAATGGTGAACAGGGACAAAACGCATGCGGACCTCGAGGTCCTGGCTGAGTTCAGCCATCTCGGGCATGAAACGTATGCTGTCTCTGGTCAGAGTGTAACTGATCACCGGCTCTATCCCGAGTCGCGAAGCGATGCGGACCGCATCGACAGCTTCAGAAAAACATTCCTGGGCTTTTACAGCATCGTGCTCCTGTTTCAACGGATAGTCCAGAGATATGTAGACCCTGTCTATATCGGCT
>CAZRTO010000068.1:0-5409 GCA_964603025.1 uncultured bacterium
CTTCTTCCCAGGGAATGCCCATTGATTCAAACTTGGATCTTATGGCTTCCTTATCTTCAAAATTATCCCTGCCCATCGCCGGGGCTTTCAACTCTCCGTGATACTCCTCCTGCCCCGACTTTTCCGCAAGCCGATTTCTTTGGCTCTCGCTCTGCCTTATATCTGTCGGAGGAAGAGAAATAAGGAATTGAGTTGCAAGGCCTTCCTGGTTGCCGTGATAACCGTTCACGGTTTTTCCGGAGGAGTCAAAATAGACATTAAGGATATCCCAGGTAGATGACGCGTTATAAAGACCGACTATGTCAGGCCTTTGGCCTTTAGGGTTTGCTCCCGCCAGGACCGTAGCCGATCTCATAGACTGGCTGATTATGTCGTAAGCCCTTGTCAGTCCCCTGACAGGCCCGAATCCTTCCGGGGCGCCGTCCCTCCACACTCCGTTCAAAGAAGCCGTTATCACGCCCCTGTCGCCCGGATACTTTTCCTCCCACTGCCTGCACAGGGCAAACAGCTTAGTATCATGGATCCTGGCAAAAGCAGTAGAAATTCCTGAAACAACCGCATCATTATCGGAGCCGTGCGCGGCACTGAATTCGTGAAGCCGTCCGACTATCTGGTCAAGATCGGAAGCGTTCTGTATTGAGGCGAGCGCCGTCACCTGGCCGGCCAGACTGGCGCTGAAAACTGCCGGGTCAGGCAACGCCGGGGATACCGGTCTGTCCTGCGGCAGGGCCGTTACCGAGGCCCTTGATGCTGGCGGGATCACAGCACCACCATGAACCTGCGCTACACTACTGCCCGCCTGCCCTATTTTTTCTGCATCACCCATATACAGTCACTCCTTTTCCGGCGTTCTTCCCATGCAGACATCGAACAGCCTATCGAGCTTGTCGCGGTCTCCGTGGCCCGCGTAATACTTAATTTTTTCTCCGTTATTTTCGGTCTCATAGTAAGCATCCGGATATCCGAACACTACCCGGCCGTTATCATCATAGAAATATGAAGGCTTTTCTCCGTAAAGATGTTCTTTCGCGGGCTGCTCAGCTGCCCTTGATCCCCCGATCGCGGGTATCGAGTACGTTTCCATCACAGGTCCCGGCCCTGAAACGATATAGTCAAAAGCCATAAGGGGAGGCACTCCGTAAGAAGTAACCCCGAGGATAGATCTTCCTTCTTCCGTTGAATATCTGCCTATGAGCCTTGAAGGATATATGGCATTATACACGCCCGTTATGCTTGCATCCGACTCGCTGATGATGCTGAACGCGGAATAAAGATCGGGACTAAAAGGAGCCCCATTAATTACTCCCGGGTCGCTTCTGGTCGCCAGCGACAGAGCGGTCATTATTTCAGATATGTGTTCGGGATGTTCTTCATCCCATTTCAAACAAATGGCGAACAGTTTTACATCCGGCATTTTTGCAAAAGTATTGGACAGGTACGCCTCCATCTCGGCAGGGGTCAGACCGCCTCCACCGTTCCTTCCGCGGAGCGAATCGACCATGCCGGAAAACTTATCGACTACCGGGGAAAGTTCTTCGGATGTTTCGATCCGGTCAGGCAGGCTTTCTACCATTTTGACGACCTCGATCTGAAAATTGACCGGGTCCAGGATCTTATCAACAGGCCTTGTGTTGGACGAAGGCGGCACGGCACCGGCGCTCCTGACAGTCGGGACCGCGACCCCGCCAGCACCGGCAACACGCCCATACCCGCTCACTTCATTGACCATAAAAATCCCTCATACATATGTCGGCTCACTGCGCGAGATTCTTGCATAGAAATATGCCGTCTTTCAGTCTTGAATAAAAAACTTTTTGTGTTATGATTCTGTTTATATCTCTTGAAAGGAGAAAAAGATTGAAGTTCAACGGGAAGATACTTGTTATCGGCTGCGGATTCGTCTCAAGATGCACGATCCCCCTAATACTCAAACACGTCGATATGGACCCGAAAAAAATAACCGTGATCGACTTTGAGGATAACAGATCATATATAACGGATGCCATAAACGAAGGCGTCCGTTTCAAGGTTGACAGGATCACGAGACAGAACATGAGGACAAAGCTGGCAAGCTATGTCGGCAAGGGAGACATGATAATAGACCTCGCCTGGAACATAGAATGCACCGAGATACTTGAGTGGTGCCACGACCGCGGAGTGATGTACATCAACACATCCGTGGAGCTCTGGGACCCCTATGAGGGCGCAAAGGACAAGATGCCCGCTGACCGCACACTATATGTAAGGCACATGGCCATCAGAAAAATGGTGGAAGGATGGAAGAACAAGAAAGGCGCGACAGCCATAATCGAGCACGGCGCAAACCCCGGGCTCGTATCTCACTTCACAAAGGTCGGCCTGGTGGATATAGCGAATAAGCTTATCAGATCCAAGCCAAAGGACAAAAGGATCCCTCAGATAAAGAAAGCACTTGCATCCAAGGATTTTGCCCGGCTCTCAATGCTCCTCGGCGTCAAAGTGATCCATATAAGCGAGCGGGATACCCAGATATCTGACAAGCCCAAGGAAGTCAACGAATTCGTCAACACCTGGAGCGTGGAAGGCTTCCGCGAGGAAGGGATAGCTCCGGCAGAAATGGGCTGGGGAACTCATGAAAAAAGGGTCCCGGACGGAGCTCATTTCCACCAGGGCGGCCCCGGGAACCAGATCTGCCTTCCGCAGATGGGAATAAAGACCTGGGTAAGAAGCTGGGTCCCGTGCGGCGAGATAACCGGCATGATCGTGCGCCACGGCGAGGCTTTTACGATATCTGACCATCTGACCGTATGGGAGAACGGAACACCTGTCTACAGGCCCACTGTCCACTACGCATACTGTCCGGCTGACGTGGCGATCAACTCCCTGCACGAGCTTGAGATGAGACAGTTTGATCTCCAACAGGCGCAGAGAGTTATGACGGACGAGATAATCGACGGCAGGGACGAGCTTGGCGTACTGATAATGGGCCATGATTTCAAGTCGTGGTGGGTAGGCTCACTCCTCGACATACACGAATCCCGGGAACTGGCGCCGGGACAGAACGCGACCACTCTGCAGGTAGCCTGCTCGGTCATTGCGGCCGTCCTTTGGATGATGAAAAATCCGGCAAAAGGCGTTTGCGTACCGGATGATCTGCCGCACGAAGACATACTCAAAGTGGCCAGGGAATACCTGGGGCCTTTTGTTTCGGCCCCGGTCGACTGGACGCCGCTCAAGACGCGCGTAGACCTTTACCAGAGCTTTAACAAGGTCAAGTTCGACCGCAAAGACCCGTGGCAGTTCCATAATTTTTTGGTGCAATAGGATATGTCAAAGACACAGGCCCTGATACGCACCATACGCCGCGAGGCCAAAAAGCACGGCACCCCGCTGATGCTGATCAGCAAAGCATCATTAAAGGAGCAGTTCAGCCTGTTCAAGAAGCACCTTCCCAAGGTGGAACCATTCTACGCCATAAAAGCCAATCCCAACCCAGGGATGATCAAGTTCTTCGCCGATCTCGGCTGCGGGTTCGATGTGGCTTCGGCCAATGAAATGAAAACAGTGCTGTCTCTGGGGGTGCGCCCGGAAAAGATCATATTCGCAAATACGATCAAATCCGAAAAAGATATCCTCTTCGCCAAGAAGAACGGGGTAAAGCTGATGACGTTCGACAACGAACCAGAGCTCTATAAGATAGCAAAAAGCTGCCCCGGGGCAAAGGTCCTTGTCAGGATCAAAGTAGCCAATGTCGGCAGCATAGTCGAGCTTTCTCTCAAGTTCGGGGCAGACCCGGAACAGGCGGTCCATTTCCTGATAAAAGCGAAAAAGCTCGGTCTCAAACCGATGGGGGTCGCGTTCCATGTCGGCTCCCAGTGTCTGGACGCCAGCAATTATATCCAGGCCCTTGAGATGAGCTCTGCCATATTCAGGGAAGCCCGGCAGAACGGCATCAAGCTCTCGCTCCTTGATATCGGCGGAGGGTTCCCGATCAAGCATTTCGACAGGGACACCCATATCGACTTTCCACAGCTGGCTTCAAAAATAAAAAAGGAACTGAAGCGGCTGTTCGACAAAGACATCAGCTTCATAGCTGAGCCCGGGAGGTTCTTTGCCGGGCCGGCAGGGCTGTTGATAACAAGGGTCGTGGGCCGCACATTCAGGAACAACAAAAATTATTATTATCTCGACGACGGTATATATCAGGATTTTTCTGGAATCGTGTTCGACCACTGCAAATACCAGTTCAACGCGATCAAGCGCGGACATAAATATCTAAGCACGCTTGCCGGCCCCACCTGTGATTCGTTCGATACGATATCGCAGAGCGAAGAACTTCCGGAACTGGAGGTCGGGGATATCGTCTACGTGAAAAGCATCGGGGCGTATTCGTGCGCGTCAGCGGTCCCGGGATTCAACGGATTTATGCCGGCGAAGATAGTGTTGATATAGAGCGTCTTTATTCAGCCTTATCCCCAAATGACCAATTAACAATTTCACAATTAACAACAAGGAATTATATCAAAATAAGTGCGCAAAGCGCACACATAGTTGTTAATTGGTCATTGAGCAATTGTTAATTTTCCAAAACTCATTTATCCCAGATCAGTCCTTTGTACTCCCTGACCATCCTGTGCGTTGAAAAATAGGAGGACTGCTCCACGCAGTTGACCATCATGTCTATCCACTTGGACGAGGCGATGTCCTCTCTGCCGGAGACAGTGTCGTAATAAATGCCCATCAGCTTTGACAGGGACTGGTAAAGGGCGGCGGCGTCCTGTTCCATCTTGAGGTCGGCTTCGCTGCCGATCTCACCCTCACCCGGGATATATCCGAATATCTCCCCTATTCCCTTGTCCGCGGCCTCCACCACCCAGCCGTCCAGAGTGCTCAGCTGCGCCACTCCGTCGATGATGGCCTTCATCCCGCTGGTCCCGGACGCTTCAAAAGGCGGAAGGGGATTGTTGAGCCACACATCCACGGAGGATGTGAGCAGTTTGGCAAAATAGGTGTCGTAATTTTCAAGGAAAAGGACCCTAAGTGTTTTGCGCTGTCCTCCGAGGTGATTGATCTTTTCCATTATCTGGTCCATGAACCCGGCCGCGAAAGTGTCAGCCGGATGGGCCTTGCCTGCTATGATTATCTGGAGCTCCCCTATGTTCTTTGAGAACTCGACAAGCTTGTTTATATCGTGAAAAAGCATCGTGGGCCTCTTATAGTTGGCAAACCTTCTTGCCCATGACACGGTAAAGGCCTGCGGATTAAAGAACCAGTGCTTGAACATCTCCGCCAGCTGCTCCTTGTTCCTCAAATGCGCGGCCCACAGGTCGCTCCTAAAAACCGGATCTCTCTTCAGTTTCGCGGCATTGGCCAGGAGCGTCGGATCGGCCTCAAAGTCCCCGATGACCGTTTTGTGTTTGATAAGAGCTT
>CAZRTO010000069.1:0-5239 GCA_964603025.1 uncultured bacterium
TTTTTTGCGCACTGGGCTTTACAGCTTATGGCTTGATATTGTGTGAAATGCCCTGTCAACAGAATGAACTATATAAGAGGATACGTAGGTCTCTTTGGCAAGCGTCAAGGCTTTTTCCGCGCTTTCTTGGTCTTCAAAAACGCCAAAAACCGCCGACCCGCTCCCGGTGAGCAGGGCTGTACCCGCCCCGGCGGAAAGGAGCGCTTCTTTAGCCCGTTTTATACCTGGGAATTTTGGCAGTATGACCTTTTCAAAATCGTTCTCATAATGCAGTCTCGGGCTTTCCGTACATATTATTCCGCCTTCTTTGGAACCGAAACAGCTGAAACCCGAGGCCGCCGACATACTGTCGTACTCTTCATATGCCCATTTTGTAGGCACGGATTCGTCGGGCTTGATGATCACATAGTGAGAAGGCGACTCATCCGGCAGCTTGCGGACGATCTCTCCACGCCCGGTGCAAAACGCCCGCCCGCCTTCAATGAAAAAGGGGACGTCAGATCCGAGCTCTGCCGCTATCTCTATAAGCCTGCCCCTGGAAAGCCCGATATCCCAAAGACCGTTGAGAGCGTTCAGAACTGCCGCGGCATCGGAACTGCCGCCGCCAAGGCCGGCCCCTGAAGGGATATTCTTTTTGATGTCAATACTGACGCCCTTCTTGCCGGATATATCCATCATACGCTTTGCCGCTTTGTGGCAGATGTTGCCTTCACCGGAAGGCACCGCAGGATCGTCACAGCTCACGACTATCCCGTCCCCTGTATCCGCTACCGAAATATCGTCGTAAAGCGAGATGTTCTGCATCAGCGTTTCGATGTCGTGGAATCCGTCAGGCCTTTTCGCGAGGATCTTGAGAGAAAGATTGAGCTTTGCAAAAGCTCGGGATCTGAAAGATGTCATGTCTTACCCGGCCTGTTAATTCAGGCTTTTTTAGACTTGTTGAGCTTTTTCATCAGCCTGGACTTTTTTCTGGAAGCCGTGTTCTTGTGGAGTATCCCTTTGGAAACTGCTTTATCGATGCTCTTTATGGCCTGGCGGACCAGTTTTTCGGCCTCGCCGCTCTTTGAGGATATCAGCCCCAGGGCTTTTCTAAGCGTGGTCTTGATGCCTGATTTCGCGGATTTGTTCCTGGATTCGTTCCTCTTTGATACCTGTATCCTTTTGATCGCTGACTTGATGTTGGCCATCTCTTTGGATTCTCCTTAATTCGTTAAATCTCTTACTATGTTATAATAACATACGTTGGAGAGAGCCGCAATATGGCATTATCAGAGTGGTTTTCCAAAAAAATAAGGCAAAAACAGCCCGGAGAGTACAAGGCTGAAAAGCTTGACGTGCCGGGCAGCCTGTGGGTCAAATGCTACAAATGCAAGGAGACCATATACAGCAAGGACCTTGAAAAGAACCTTAAGGTATGCCCCAAATGCTCCTATCATTTCAAATTGTCCGGCAAGGAAAGGATAGGCATGCTGCTGGATGAATCCAGTTTCTCCCCTTACGACATCTCGATGAGATCAAAAGACTTTCTCAATTTCTTTGATACCGCCAAATACGAACAGAGGATCCGGGATTATGAGGCAAAGACCTCGCTGTTCGACGCGGTCGTGAGCGGCGAGGGAACGATAAAAGGCAGGCACGTTGTCATCTGCGCAATGGACTTTTCTTTCATGGGAGGCAGTATGGGATCAGTGGTAGGAGAAAAGATAACCAGAGCGGTCGAAAAAGCCATAGGGCTCAAAGTCCCAGTAATAATATGCTCCACCTCCGGGGGAGCCCGTATGCAGGAAAGCATCATGTCGCTGATGCAGATGGCAAAGACATCCGGAGCTCTGGCAAAACTCGCAGAGGCAAAATTGCCCTATATCAGCATATTGTCAGACCCCACAACCGGAGGGGTTTCGGCCAGTTTTGCCATGTTGGGGGACATAAACATAGCTGAACCGGGGGCTCTTATAGGATTTGCGGGGCCCAGGGTCATAGAGCAGACCATCCGGCAAAAACTCCCGGCAGGGTTTCAGAGAGCGGAATATCTTCTGGACCACGGGATGGTAGATCTGGTCGTCGAGCGCGGAGAGCTCAGGCGGACGCTGGAAAAAAGCCTGGACTGGTTCGGATGCTAGATGAAGGAGATAAAGGAATTGGACCCCAAACATCTGCTTGATTTCGAAAAACCGGTCGCTGAACTGAACAAAAAAGTCGAGGCTCTGAAAAAAAGCGCCAAGACCGGGGAAATAGACATGGACAGAGAGCTCTCGGCCATGGAAGAGAGAATAACAAAGCTCAAAAAGGAGATCTTCTCTAGCCTTTCCCCGAACCAGGTAGTCTCGATCGCCAGACATCCAAAACGCCCGACCACGCTCGATTACATAGGAATGATCTTCCGGGATTTTATTGAGCTTCACGGGGACCGGTGTTTCGGCGACGACAAGGCGATAGTGGGCGGATTCGCCTCTCTGGAAGACACCCCCTGCATGGTGATCGGCCATCAAAAAGGCAAGAACACAAAAGAAAATATCGAACGCAACTTTGGCAGCGCCCACCCCGAAGGGTACCGCAAAGCGCTCCGGCTCATGAAAATGGCGGAAAAATTCAACAGGCCTATCTTTACGTTCGTTGATACTATGGGCGCCTATCCTGGCCTCGGAGCGGAAGAGCGCGGACAGGCGGAAGCAATAGCCAAAAATCTAAGGGATATGATGCAGCTATCCGTGCCGATCATCGTCATAATAACCGGCGAGGGAGGCAGCGGCGGAGCTCTGGGCATTGCTGTGGGCAACCGAGTGCTGATGCTGGAATATTCCATCTATTCCGTTATCTCCCCCGAAGGCTGCGCTTCCATTTTGTTCAGGGACGCAAAGAGGTCCGCGGAAGCGGCGGAAAACCTGAAACTTACCGCTAAAGACCATCTCAAGCTTGGTATAATAGACGAGATAGTAAAAGAGCCTTCCGGCGGGGCGCATAATGATCCCGCGTCTGCCGCCGCCAACATAAAGGCGGCCTTCCTTAAACATCTGGAAGAGCTTAAGAAAATGACCCCTCCGGAACTTCTGAAAGACAGGTACGATAAGTTCCGGAAGATGGGACAATTTGACGAATCTTAATGCCGGAGTGGCGGAACTGGCAGACGCGCGCGACTCAAAATCGCGAGTCCGTAAGGGCGTGAGAGTTCGATTCTCTCCTCCGGCAATCAGCCAAGTGCCGTTAACCGTTATGCCGTCGTGGTGGAATTGGTAGACACGTACGACTCAGGATCGTATGAGGCAACTCATGGGAGTTCGACTCTCCCCGACGGCATTTTCCCTCCATACTGCGCATTATCTTGACTTGCCTCAGCAAATATATCAGAATAGTGTAGGTGTATTATTACAAAAAATGATTAAGATATCTCCAAGCACCAGGACAGTTGTTGTCTTTGCGCTTCTGACAGCGTGTTTTGCAATCACGATGCTGTCTTTCGCATCTTCTTCATTGGCCATATCCCAAAAGATGGCTTACGAAGGCAATCTTTACGATCCCGCCGGCGAACCCCTCACAGGCTCTTACAACATGAGGTTCTCGATATTAAAAGTCTCTGGCGGCAGTTCTTCTGTCATATGGGGGCCTGAAACGCATACATCAGTAACGGTATCAAGGGGCTGGTTCTCTGTTATCCTCGGGGAAAAGACCGCTATAGATCCGTCATCTTTTGACGATTCTCCTCTCTATCTCAGAATAGAAATAGCTAATCCGCCGGCTTCGTCCAACTATGAGCTTCTAACCCCTTCAACGGCGATAGTCAGCGTAGGCAGCGCTTTCCGGGCCTTGGAAGCAACGACCGCGATAACAGTCCCTGACGGCTCCATAACTGCTGCAAAGCTTGCTCCGGGATCTGTCACGAAAGAAGCCATCTCCACATCAAACTCCCCGGAAGCCAATCAATATTTGCGCTGGTATGATAACTCCCTTCAATGGGCCACGGTCTCAGGAGGAGGCTCAAGCGCCGAAGCTGATAATGTAACAATAGGAACCAACGATTCCGGTTCACTTGAAGTAAAGGACTTAGGTATATCTTCGACTAAGATATCCACCAGTGCTGTTACAGCGGAAAAACTTGCTGGCGGTGCCGTAACATTGGAATCCATTGCGGCAATAAATTCCCCAACCAGCGGGCAATACTTGAAATGGTCCGGAAGTCAGTTGCAATGGGCCACGGTTTCTGGAGGCACAGGCAGTGTTGAACCAGACGAAATAACCATTACGACAAATGTCAACGGATCTATCGAAGTAAAAGACGGAGGAATCTCCGCAGACAAAATATCATCCGGAGCCATAACAGAGCCCAAGATGGCATCCGGAGCTGTCACTGCCGGGGCTATTGCCGCAGGTGCTGTTTCAACGGATGAGATCGCTTCCGGCGCTGTCACAACTCCTAAGATCGCCAACAATATCGAGATCACCACTTCAGGCAGCATAAGCGCTGTTTCTCTTGCAGGAAAGCATTACGGCGATGGAACCAATCTTACGGGCATAACAGCCACTAACGTTTCAGATTACTCCATTACTTCCACCAAAATAGCCACAAGCGCTGTTGTCGCCGATAAGATAGCCGCAGGCTCTATCACTGCTGACGCTATTGCTGCGGAGGCTATTACTACTCCAAAGATAGCTTCAGATATAAGCATAAGCACTTCAGGAAAAATCACTGCCGAAGCCTTTTACGGCAGCGGTGCAGGATTAACAGGAATAGTCGCAACAACCGCTAACTATGCTGTTCTATCGGGTACGGCTACTTCTGCCGCTACTGCCAATATAGCCAACTACGCCGCTGTTGCCGGCACCGCCACTACCGCTGCTACAGCGACTATTGCTGATACTGCAAACTATGCCGCCCTTGCAGGATCCGCTACTTCTGCCGCTTCTGCTGTAACTGCCAATACCGCTAACTATGCTGTTCTATCGGGTACGGCTACTTCTGCCGCTTCCGCTAATATAGCCAACTACGCTGCTGTTGCCGGCACCGCCACTACCGCCGCGACAGCGACTATTGCTGATACTGCAAACTATGCCGCCCTTGCAGGATCCGCTACTTCTGCCGCTTCTGCTGTCAACTTTTCCGGAACGCTGACTGGCGATGTAACAGGAACACAGGGAGCCACGGCAATTACCACAGCTGCTGTCACAGCGGACAAATTAGCTTCTGACGCCGCTGTTCTTTCCATCGCCTCACAGGAAGCCGATAGACTAACCGGCGCTGTCGATA
>CAZRTO010000070.1:0-5228 GCA_964603025.1 uncultured bacterium
TTGACGACGGACTAAAGGTCGGCTCCTATTCCTCCATTGCCGTGGACGGGAACGGATGTTTTCATATAAGCTATTACGATGAAGCCAACGGAAGGCTGAAATATGCGACGAATAAATAATACCAGGGCCGTTCTTATTCCGGCGCTCTTTGTTCTTTGTTTGTTCTCAGGCGCTTACGGGTCCGTAAAAAACGAACCGGCCTTAAGCATAGGGTTCAGTTCCGGCGTATATCAGATAAACTACGCGCATGTATCCGTGTCGGAGAGGGTATCTGGGACGGCCGTCGCTCCCGAGCCAGCCTTGGGAGCCTTGGCGCTGCTGACCGTTCCTGTGCCGCTGATACAGGACCATATGCCTTTTGGTCTGTGCGCGCAGGCGGGGTACAATTACAATCTTCCCGCCAATAATCTTTCGGTCTCGTATTCGTTCGCCAACATCTTGTTGAGCAGGGATATGAGCATTGATATGCTCGGGTTCATAGGTGCCGGAGCCGTGTATTCCATCTGGAACCAGGGAATAGACGGCGGCCTGGGATGGCAGGCAGTCGCCGGCACAAAGAACGATGAGGGCCTTTATGCGGGATTCCGCTATATTTCGGTCCCCGGCTCCAGGCTGACCGGAGCGTATAAAAGCACGTTTCTTCTTTCTCAGGTGGTTTTTGACCTGCAGTACAGTTTTTGAAAAGCCGTAGTTTTGGTATAATTATCATATAAGACCAAATAGCAGTTTGAAGGGATTTTTTTCATATAATGTTCCCATTCGGAGTTACTTTTTACCCTGACCAGTGGCCCAAAGAATACTGGGATACCGCTTTTTCACAGATAGCCGCCAGCGGTTTTAATATTATCCGTTTCGGCGAAATGGCCTGGAACTGGGTCGAACCCAGGGAAGGGGAGTACAGGTTCGAAGAGCTTGATGAGGCGCTGGCGCTGGCCGACAAGCACGGCTTAAAAGTGCTGCTGGGCATTCCAACGTCCATGGCCCCCACGTGGCTTATAAGAAAGTATCCGGAGGTCAGGCCTCTGTCCAACGAAGGCACGCTTTATCCCGAATACGGGCCCAGGCCCAATGTCTGCAGGGACAACAAACTGTTCCGCTCTTTTGCGGAGAAGCTTATAAACAAGGTCGTGGAAAGGTACAAAGACCATCCCGCGGTCCTTTTGTGGCAGATAGACAATGAGCCGGTTTATCCCCCGCTGGATTCCACGACCAATATGGATTTTTGCCATTGCGCGGAAACAAAGAGGGACTTCATTGAATGGGCAAAAAAAAGATACGGAACGCTGGAAGAGATAAACAGAGTATGGGGAACAAAGTTCTGGACCAATGAGTTCGGCGAGTTCGACGATATAACCACTCCCAAAGCCGGAGTATGGGACGCGGGGAATCCGCATATTTTCCTTGACTGGTTCAGGTTCAAGACCGAATCCCTCCATGATTTCCTGATGTGGGAAAAGGATATACTCAGAAAGCTGGACAGGAGCAAAAAGGTCGGCACCAACGGGTTCTTGGGGATATGCCCCAGGGTCCCCGAACACGACGTAATGGCCGAAGGGCTTGACTGGTACGGCTGGGATATATATCCGATGGGCGGACGCAACACTTCGCAGCAGATCGCCGAGATGGCCGACTGGTGGAGAAGCGTGGCAGAGAACCGCGGAGCCGAATTCCATGTTACAGAGCTGCAGGGCGGGCCTAATGTCCGCTGGGGATACCCGGGATATATCGAAGGCCCGGAAATAAGGGTCTGGACACACCAGATAGTGGCTCACGGCGCCAGGGCGGTGCTCTATCACCAGTGGCGCACGGCAAAATTCGGAGGGGAGACCGGCGGGTTTGGCATCCTCAGAGCCGACGGATCAAGGACAAAAAGGCTGGAAGCCATAGAACAATCCGGGGCTGAGATCAAAAAGATAATGACCGAGCTTGGAACGAGGAAATTATGCCCCAAGGCAGCAGTAGCCTACCTTAGATCTTCGGACGTGCAGACATACCAGGAACAGGGGCCGCCCAGGACGATTGCCGGACAGTGGGAACAGGTGCGCGCCGAACTGGGCCATACCCACGGGCTCGACTCATGCCAGGGAGCTTACCAGGTATTGTGGAATTACTACAATCCTTCGGCTTTTATATTTGAGAGCCATTTGGAGAGCGGAGACCTTCCTTATGATATGATCCTGCTTCCAAACCCCTATGTTCTGGAAAGAAAACATTTTGAGGCCATATTGAGATTTGTGGAGCGCGGAGGAGTGCTCGTCACGGAGTCAAGGTTCGGCACAAAGAACAGGAACGCGCACCTGCACGAAAGTCCCCTGATTCAGGAGCTGTTGGGGATCGTTCCGGAACATATAGAGACCATAGACGACAGGATATACATACCCAAGCTGAGAAGCTGGGCTTACGGTTTCAGGGACCTCATTTCCGACGGGGCGGACCCTCTCATGGAATTCAAGGACGGATTTCCCGCGTTCATCGAGAGAAAAATAGGAAAAGGCAGAGTGCTTTATGCGACCTTCAGCCTTTTTATGAGCATCGGCAAAAGCGGCAACGAACGCCTGGCCGAATATGTAAGGAATTATCTTCCGGAGCCGGAATTTTTCCTGAAAGACAAAGACCATATAGAGATGGTGCTGTGGGAAAAGGGCGCGTCGCCTCTTTTGTATGTGATCAACCATTCGCCGTCTAAGGATAAATTTGAGATAGACACTCCGGACAGGTACAATCGCGCGAAAGATCTGTTGTCCGGGGAGTCTTTTGACATAGTGAAAGGCAAGCTTCCTCTTGTTCTTGAGGGGCGATGCGTAATGGTCCTGATTCTGTCATAATTATATTTGCAGCACCGGACAAACGATTAAGAAAAGGAGAATGCAGGTGAAGTACGGATATTTTGATAAGGAAAAGAAAGAGTATGTGATAACAAGGCCCGATACTCCGCTGCCGTGGATAAACTATCTCGGCTCCGAGGAATATTGCGGCTTGATATCTAACACTGCCGGAGGATACAGCTTTTACAAGGACCCGAAGGAAAGAAGGCTGTTGAGATATAGATATAACAACATCCCTTACGACAGGGGCGGCAGATACCTGTACATCAGGGACAACAAAAGCTCCTCTTTTTGGTCCGCCACGTGGCAGCCCGTGATAAAGCCCACGGCCAAGTGGACGGATAACGGGAATTCTTTGTTTTCGGTCCCGGAAGGGAAAAAAGAAGACTATATATACGAATGCCGTCACGGCCTGGGCTATACCAAGATAACGGCAGCCTACAACGGCATACAGACCACGACAACTTACTTTGTCCCGCTCGGCGAGAACTGCGAAGTGTGGATGATGGAGATAAAGAACAACGGCCTTCAGGAGAGAGACCTGAGCGTATTTTCCTTTGTGGAATTTTGTTTGTGGGACGCCTTGAACGATATGACCGACTATCAGTACAACCTGAACATCGGCGAGACCGAAGTAGATGGAAGCATGATATTTCATCTGTCGCGCTACAGGGTGGAAAAAAGTTATTTTGCATACTTTTCAGCCAATGAAAAATTAGACGGATACGATACCCAGAGAGAGGATTTTCTCGGCCGCTACGGAGACCTCTCAGCTCCCCGCGCCGTTAAAGAAGGCAAGTCCAATAATTCGATAGCCTGCGGCTGGGCGCCGGTCGGCTCTCATAACGTGAAAGTTTCCCTGAAAAGCGGAGAGACAAAGACCCTGGTCTTTGTTCTGGGATACAGCGAAGACCGCAAGGACGCCAAACGCGTATCCGAAAAATTCTCCAAAAAAGAAGGCGTGCAGAAAGAATTCGAAGCGCTTAGAAAAAAATGGGACGAGAACCTCGGCAAATTCTGGGTCAATACGCCTGATGAAGACGTGAACCTCATGGTGAACGTGTGGAATCAGTATCAGTGCAGGACCACGTTCAACTGGTCCCGTTCGGCGTCTTATTATGAATCCGGAATAGGCCGGGGCATGGGTTTCCGCGACAGCAACCAGGACACGATGGGGTTCGTCTATCAGATACCCGAAAAGGTAAAAGAGCGGCTGGTAGACCTGGCTTCCACGCAGTTTGAGAGAGGCGATGCTCGGCACCAGTATTCTCCGCTGACCAAAAAGGGCAACGGCGAGGGCTACAGCGACGACCATATCTGGCTCGTGTATGCGGTGGCCTCATACTTGAAAGAGTCCGGAGATCTAAAATTCCTTTCTCAAAAGGTCCCGTACGATTCCGGGAAAAAAGGCACAATGTATGAGCATCTGGCAAAGGCGGTGAACTTTTCCCTTAAAAATATTGGTCCGCACAAGCTGCCGCTCGCGGGGTTTGCCGACTGGAACGACTGTCTCAACATGCTCGGGCCCAAAAAGCAGGCGGAAACAGTGATGGTGGCGCAGCAGCTTGCGGGAGCCTGCCTTGAGATGAGCAGGATCGCGGCTCTTGCAAAGAAAAAAGCCGATTCATCGAAGTATATGAAGCTTTACCGCAAGGTCAAAGACCAGATCAATAAAGTGGCCTGGGACGGGGAGTGGTATGTAAGGGGATTTGACGACAACAAAAAGCCGGTCGGCTCCAAAAAGAACAAAGAAGGAAAGATATTCCTTGAAACGCAGGGATGGGCGGTGCTTGGCGGAGTTGCCGACGGGGAGCGCGCCGTAAAATGTCTGGACTCGGTGAACAAGCACCTCGCGACAGAATACGGCATCATGATACTGCAGCCGTCTTTTTCAAAGTTCTATCCGGAGCTCGGTTCCATATCGATATATCCTCCCGGTTTAAAAGAGAACGGCGCGATCTTCTGCCACCCGAATCCCTGGATCATGATCGCGGAATGCATGATCGGCCGCGGGGACCAGGCGTTCAAGTATTATAAATCGATCTCGCCGACCGAGAAGAACAAAATACCGGACATCCATAAGATGGAGCCTTATATTTACTGCCAGATGATAGCGGGCAAAGATCACACGAACTTCGGCGAGGCCAAGAACGGCTGGCTGACAGGGTCCGCCGCGTGGAACTTTATAGCTATATCGCAGTACATACTTGGGATCAGGCCAGACTACGAAGGGTTAACGATAGATCCGTGCATCCCGTCTTCTTGGGACGGTTTTGAGGCCAAACGTACTTTCAGGGGTTGCGAGTACAGCGTGAAAGTTACTAACCCGAACAATGTCAGCAAAGGCGTTGTTTCAATGAAAGTCGACGGAAAAGACGTTGAAGGGAATCTTATCCCTTACGT
>CAZRTO010000071.1:0-5127 GCA_964603025.1 uncultured bacterium
TTTTATTCCAAATGTCGACATGACGGACTACCTCCCGTGCATCGACTCAAAATGTCCTAGTCCAATCTGGATCTAATGCTTTGAGGAATAGAGGGACATATTCCTCTGCTGTTCTTGCTGTTGCGAGCTCCATCTGAGCCCTGAACTCTTCTGGCACGCCCCGCAAGTTCCACGCATCCGGTGGCCACCAGGTTTTATTGGCGAGTCGTTCTATGGCAGAACCAACATTTCCTTCAGCCGCCAGTCGTCTAATCGTATCAATCTCTCTTAAAGGACAGTAAAAAATACTTTCATGTTTTCCCCTCCCAAATCCGCCAATTACTAAATCGGTCATTATTGAAAGCTCAAATGTCCCGGGATTGTCGAAGAACAATCCGAAGCCGTTTTTTACTACTGAGCCACCGATTCCTTCCGCTGAGGTTGTTGTTATAGATCCGGATACAGATCTTTGCGCATCCACGAACTTGTGTTCGGCAAAGGCTGATTGTAGCTCTTGTTCCGAATATTCTTTTTCCAGCTTAACTCGTGATGGGATAACTCCCGGGGTAATACTCATCAGTTTTGGGAGTTTGAACCATCCCTTTTCCTTATAGATCACTATATTATCTGTGGGGTACACAGGAGTTTGGGCGGCCAAGACCATTGCCTTATGACCGCTTTCCTGAAGTTGGTTGCGAATCCACAGAGAAGATTCAAAACAATCCCATCCTGGAGTGTAACGCCCATTAACTAATTCCCTGGGAGTGGGGGATGTTAATCCGAGGTCAAACCTGTTGCGAGGGTCTTTTTGTACTATCCTTGTATCTGGCATTTTAAGGAATTTCCCGAAGCCGTAATCTGAAACCGGGAACACTCTTCTTGCTTCAATCGCTATGCTTTGGGCTGTTGCCATATATGCACTCCTTTGCTTGATTTAAAAAATCTTCATATCTATATCGGTTGTATTTGTGGAAAATTTCATCGTTTTTTGTTGTTGTTTGGGAAGTTATGGGGAGATGGTGACCCCCTCAATCTGTGATCACTTATATTCGGCTTATCAGAATTATTCTTACATATTTGCAAATCTTCTGATTGCAGCGGCAAGCTCCGGGTTAAGTTTGTTCAACTCGTTTACAATATTTATCCTTTTTGCACGATCATGCATGCTGAGAATCTGTAAAGTTTCGTTCAAACCAACTGCTTGGTGCGGCCGCTGTCGTCCCATTGTTTTTCGAATGTCAGGTTAGCTCGCAGCTGGGCCGCGGGAGTTTGGATCAGGGCTATGCGTTCTGGGATGCGGCCGGTCTCGGACAGCAGACGGAAACTGTTCTGGATATTGGCCCCTGAATTTCTGCTTTCCGGATCTACAAGGATGGATTTTTTAGGTACGCCAAGCCTCGTCATTTCAACCCGGAATTTTTCTGCTTCCGGTGCAGAGAACGGAGCTTTTGGGACCGTTGTGTGGCCGCCCAGCCCGCTTGCGACAACTTTGATCCATGGATTTGTTTTGCTTATAAAATGATACAGAGCCGCTGCCTGTCTTGGTGTCGTAAGATCATTGCTTCCCATCGCCAAAATAACATCGCAGCTTTTGAGCTCTGTCATTTTTGGGAAACTATATGTCGGCAGGTTTGGACGTCTGTCCCCATTCAGATAACCCAAATTATTATCTCTGTATACGATCCTTCTCGGGGATAAAAAGCTCCACAGCGCTGCGAGGTCACGCTTCATATCCGCAACCGGCAGGCAAGTTGTGCGCGTCATGGTCAAAGGGGCTTTAATGTATGTCATTAATTTTGGTCCCTGCTTATATATCGGCGAATCTGACCGGGGATTGCAGAATGTAGCCGGACTTCTCTACTCAGCCTTTTCGTGCTTTATCCAGTCGTACTGCGCGGTCGCGCCGTCGCCTTCGTAGAGCCCGCCGAGCCATCCGGACGCTTCTTTGGTGCCCGGCCACAGGTTCATCATTATTTTGCACGGCATGTAAGGCATCCTGCCGCCCTCGGTCTTGAGAACGGAATTCCCGTCGACGAACCACTCGATATGCGTTTTGGTCCATTCGAACCCGTATTCATGAAAATCCTCTGAAGCGTCAAAGGGGAGGTCTACTATCTTTTTTATTCCGACGCTGCCTTCGATATAATATGTCAATTGCGCCTGGCGGGTATTGCTGCCCAGTATCTCAATATCTATCTCGTGGTGGCTGTTAACCCCGTGCCGGCCCGTATATACGAAGAAAGAACTGACCAGCCCGGCGCCTGACGCTGCCTTCATCCTGACATGGAACTTCCCATATTTGTACTCCTGCGCGCTTCTGTATTCGCCGGAAGCATAGGGGAACTCGCCGTTCTCCGTCCTTTCAAGCCTCAGCGTCATTATCCCGCCGCTAAAATGGACATTCTCCGGTTTCCATACGCAGTTGAAGACCCCCCGGTTCGGCCAGTCGGCCTTTTCCCAGCCGTCTTTGTGAGAGTCCATTTGGTGCAGCGGCTGCTGAGGCGCTGGCCTCTCCGCCGGCTTTGGCTCTTTGGGCGCTTCTTTTGCCCGCGGCTCGCGGCTGCAGCCGAATATGCCCGCCGAAAGATTACTTATTCCGGCCAACAGATCTATGTTGCTCATGCTATTCATTTTTCATGCTCATACCAGCAGAAAGGGAGTATATCCCGCCAGCCCTTTTGAGGCCATTACCATCGCCTGCATCGCGAACATGCTCGCCCAGGAGTTGTAAGTGTTTATTTCGCTGCCGTCCCTGGTGTCGGTGCCGTACCTGAACCCTCCGTAAGTTCGGTTATCGTCCGAGCGCAGGTTTTGGAATGAGAGCATGAACAGAAGCAGTTTTCTTGCGGCCTGTGAAAGATCGTTGATGCCCGGATCCTCGTTTTGCGCGAGATAAAAAAGCCTGACCGCCTGTGCCTGTATATCGCTTGAAACGGCCTTGGGGAAGCCGATGTTGCTGTTGTAGTTCCTTCTTACAAAACCCTCGTGACCGGCTTTTTTCAGCAGCCATCTGACGCCGGCCAGGCCCGCGTCGATAAGGTCCTGTCTTTCGAGCAACTTGCCCGAAGATATCAATCCCTCGCAGGTATAGCAGTGCGGATGCGTATATGTCGAGCCGTCAAGCAGCATAAAACGTCCGGTCTCTTTTTCCTGATATTTGAGCGCGTTGTCGCACAGGCGCTGGGCGCAATCGGAATAAGCCTGATCTTTTGAAACGCTGTTCATGTGCAGCAGCGATATGGCTACCTTGGACAGGAACGACCCGGGGAAACACGACCATCTCTGGCTGTGTTCCGCGTATGTTCCGTCCTTGCTGCAGTACAGCGCATATATCCTGTCTCCGGCGGGGGCCATCTTTTCGGTTATGAAAGCAGCGATGACCTTGGCCGCGGACAGATATCTTTCTTCAAGGGTCTTTTCATACAGGTTCAAAAATCCGCTGAGCAGCATCCCGTTGTCGAACATCGCTATTATCCCTTCGCTGCTCTGGAAGGGGTCTTTTTTAGCCCCGCCTTTTGTATAGAACCTTGAAAGCACCCCGCCGCAATCCTGAAAACCTTTTTTTATTATCCAGTCGCCGGTCTGCATGGCGCTGGCGACAAAAACGTCCGTTCTCGTGTTCAAGGGTTCGGATCCCGCCAGATAGGACATGGCTGTCATCCAGTAACCCATGATCTCCGGATATATATATGAATACCTGTGATTTTCCGGATCATACCAGCTGAAGATAGCGCCGGTCCTTTCGCTTTGTATCCCGGATCTGAGGAGCCAGTCTTTGACAGCCGAGAAACCTTCGCCGACCGATGCTTCGGGGAATTCCATCGGCTTTTTCCTGAGCTTTGAGACCGCTGCCGCACGGCTTTCCGGGTTATCTGATGCCGTTCTGACGGAGGAGGAACGGGCCCCGGAGAACCTGATACTAAGATCATCCAGTATTCTTCCCGCAGCTTTGCCGTCTCCGAAAGGAGTGTTGATCCCAGCCATTCTTTTATACGTTTTCGGGTCGCTCAGCAGGAGCTCCGCTTCTTCCACAAGTGTTTTTGCAGAAGTTCCGACTATCTTCGCGTTTTTGCATTCAACGGCTTCAGGTCTTTCGGTGGTCTCGCGCATGACAAGGACCGGTCTGCCGATGGCCGGCGCTTCTTCCTGTATGCCTCCCGAGTCGGTCATTATAAAATGGGATCTTTTCATCAGGTGCACAAAAGACATATAGTCGAGAGGCTCGATCAGGGAGATGTTCTCTTCCCCTTTCAGCTCCTGAAAAATGATATCTCTTATCAGAGGGTTCTTATGTACCGGCCATATGATCTTCACGTCATCATGGTCCCGGGCGATCTTTTTTACGGCCGCGCAGATCCTTTTTAGCGGGGCCCCGATATTCTCTATTCTGTGCGAGGTTACCACTATCACCTTTTTGTCGTCCGGTATCTGAGATACGACCTCAGGAACATCGGTCCTTTCGGAAGCGATGGTGAGAGAATCTATCACTGTGTTCCCTGTGCAGATTATGTTGGATATCGGGATGTCTTCTCTCAGCAGGTTTTGTACGGCGGCGGTGGTCGGGGCGTAATGAACGGCCGCGACGCGGGAGATAAGCCTGCGGTTCTGTTCTTCGGGAAAGGAGGACAGGTCCCCGTAAGTCCTTAGCCCGGCTTCAACATGCGCTACCGGGATCCTGTGGAACGAAGCCGCGAGAGAGGCCGCCAATGCGGAAGGGGTATCTCCCTGTACAACGATCACGTCCGCAGGCTGGCTGCTTAGAACGGTCCCGATGCCGCGCACTATCCTGCTGGTGACTTCGCACAGATCGTTTCCATTTCTAAAGCCGATCAGAGCGTGGTCGGGCATCAGGCCAAAAGTTCCGAGTGCCTGCTCAAGCATTTGCTTGTGCTGTCCTGTAGAGACCAGCTTGACATCGAACCTTTCCGGTTCGGTCCTGGCGGCCAATATGACGGGAGCCAGTTTTATGGCTTCAGGCCTGGTCCCCATTATGAACATAGTCCTGAGCGGTTTGTGCGCGGTCGGCCTGACCGGCATACGGTTCATCGCGGCAGTTATCATTGTCATCCTTTGTTGATCGGCTTCGACACGATCCATTATTCTATCGAAAAATAAAGGCTCGGATTTCACCGGATATCGGGCCGGTTT
>CAZRTO010000072.1:0-5104 GCA_964603025.1 uncultured bacterium
GCTTTTCACCTAATCCTACCATAATCCCGCTCTTGGTGTAAAGAGAGCTGCCCGGTTTTTTGGCCATTTTTAGCACATTTAAGGACCTCTTGTAGTCCGCCTGAGGCCTGACAATAGGATATAGCCTCTGGACAGTCTCCAGATTATGGTTGAGAACATCCGGGGAGGCGCTGATCACCGTGTTGAGTGCGCTTTCGGATCCTCCAAAATCAGGGATAAGTACTTCTATCTTCATGTGCCGGTCGGCGGATGCCAGCTTTTTGATCGTATCCGAGAACTGGCCTGCCCCGCCGTCGGCAAGATCGTCCCTTGTGACCGATGTTATTACCGCGTGTTTGAGGCCCAGCTTCTGCGCGGCCAAAGCCACTTTTTTGGGTTCGTCCGGGTCAGGGCGGGAGGTCGCGCCTTTTTTTACCGCGCAGAACCGGCAGTTGCGCGTACATTTGTCACCCAGTATCATGAAGGTCACGGTGTTTTTTGAGTAGCATTCCCCGATATTGGGACATTTGGCGCTTTCGCAGACCGTGTGAATGCTGTCGTCGGCGATCATATTCCGGATCTTTTTAATGTTTGCGGATTTAGGTGTTTTTTTGATCAACCAGGATGGGTACATACATTGATTATATCAGGGTCATTGTAGGGACGGTTCATGAACCGTCCCTGCGACCGTTCAGTTGCCATACCCAGTATAATTTGATAAAATTCATATAATTGGGGTATTTTTATGGAATTATCCGGCGCGCAGGCACTACTTGAATCGTTGAAAAAAGAAGGCGTGGAGGTCATCTTCGGGCTTCCCGGGGGGCAGACATTGCCTCTATACGACGCTTTATTCCATGAAAAGGGGATAAAGCACATACTTGTCCGCCATGAACAGGGAGCAGGACATGCCGCGGACGGTTATGCCAGAGCTACCGGCAAGGTGGGGGTGTGCATGGCGACCAGCGGGCCCGGAGCCACTAATCTTGTTACGGCTATCGCCAACGCTCATATGGATTCGATACCGATGATAGCTATCACGGGACAGGTGGGGACTCCATTCCTTGGGAAAGACTCGTTCCAGGAAGTTGATATCACAGGGATAACACTGCCTATCACAAAGCACAACTATCTCGTTAAAAGCGCGGATCAGATACCCTACATAGTCAAGGAGGCTTTTCATATAGCTTCCACGGGCAGGCCGGGGCCGGTGCTGATAGATATCCCTAAAAATCTGCAGCTCGCAAAAATAGATTTTAAATACCCGGATTCCATAAGCATGCCTGCTTACAAGCCGACGTATCACGGGCATCCTAAACAGATCGCCGCGGCGGCTAAATTGATAGACAAAGCCCAAAAGCCGATGATCTATTCGGGCGGAGGAGTTATATCAGCCGGGGCCGCAAAGGAGCTGTTCGGGCTCGCGACCAAGATCTCCGCTCCGGTGACGACGACATTGCTCGGCAAGGGAGCTTTCCCTGAGACCCATCCGCTGTCGCTGGGCATGCTCGGCATGCACGGCACCGTCTATGCCAACTATGCCGTTACCGAGTGCGATCTTCTTATAGCGGTCGGTGCCAGGTTTGATGACAGGGTTACCGGAAGGATAGAGCATTTCGCCCCAAAGGCGAAGGTCATACATATCGACATAGATCCGGCGGAGATAGGCAAGAACGTTTCTGTCGATGTGCCGATAGTCGGCGATGTTAAGAATGTTCTCTGCGCTCTTAGTAGTCATGTAAAGCAGAAAGACCCGCAGTCCGAGTGGGTATCTCAGGTTCTCGCATGGAAAGAGAAACATCCTCTTTGCTATAAGCCGGGGAATGGCTTAAAGCCCCAGGCCGTGATCGAAGAGATGTACAGACTGACAAAAGGAGAGGCCATAATAGTCACCGAAGTAGGACAGCACCAAATGTGGGCGGCGATGTACTACAAATATACCGCTCCCAGGACTTTCATTTCTTCCGGCGGTCTCGGGACAATGGGGTTCGGTCTGCCTGCCGCCATGGGGGCTCAGGTGGGGATGCCGGACAAGGTGGTCATAGATATCGCCGGGGACGGAAGCGTCCAGATGAACATCCAGGAGCTTAACACAATGGTGAACAACAAGCTTCCGGTGATCGTAGCCATAATGAACAACCAGTATCTCGGAATGGTGCGTCAGTGGCAGGAACTTTTGCACGGCAGAAGATATTCTCATGTGGACCTTGATAACAATCCGGACTTTGTAAAGATCGCTGAGGCCTACGGAGCGCAGGGGCTAAGGGTTGAAAAGTTTGAGGATGTGGAAAAAGCCATGAAAAAAGCGCTTGCCAAAAGGGACGGGCCGACGGTAATTGAATTCGTTGTTCACAGAGAAGAGAACGTTTTTCCGTTCGTTTCTCCCGGGCAGGCGATAAACGAAATGCTGGTGGACTAAGAAAAATGAAAAAGCATACCATAGCCGTAATAGTCGAGAATAGGGCTGGAGTACTGTCCAGAGTGTCCGGACTGTTCAGCCGGCGAGGATACAACATCCATAGTCTCGCGGTCGGGACAACAGAAGACGAGAATCTGTCCAGAATGACCATAGTCGTCGAAGGTGACGATGATACGCTTGAGCAGATAGTAAAGCAGCTCTATAAGCTAATAGACGTGGTGAGGGTCTATGAACTCTCCAACATAAGCGCTGTAGACAGAGAGCTCGTATTGATCAAGGTCTCAGCCAACGAGGCGACGCGCCCCGAGATACAGCAAATAGTGGATATTTTCAGGGCAAAGATAGTAGATCTCGGGGAGAACGCTCTTATAGTGGAAGCAACGGGCGATTCAGAAAAGATCGACGCCCTTGAGAACATGCTAAAGAAGTACGGGATAAAGGAGATGGTGAGAACCGGGAAAGTGAGTCTGGCAAGGTCGGAAGAAACGAAATAACCCTCACCCCGCCCTTCGGGCACCCCTCTCCCGCTTGCGGGAGAGGGGCCGGGGGTGAGGGGTAAAAAGAAAGGAAGAAAGAACGATGGCCAAGATGTATTATGACAAGGACGCGGACCTGGGATTGTTAAAAGGCAAGACCGTGGCGATAATAGGCTACGGCAGCCAGGGCGGAGCTCAGGGGAGCAACCTGAAGGACAGCGGCGTGAATGTAATAGTTGCCGAGCTTCCTGGCACTCCTAATTACGATAGGGCTGTAAAGGACGGGATGAAAGTCATGTCCGCGGATGAGGCTTCAAAAGCGGCGGATATAATCCAGATCCTGGTCCCGGATGAATTCCAGGCCAAAGTGTACAAAGAATCTATCGAAAAAAATCTCACAAAGGGCAAGGTGCTGGTGTTCTCTCACGGGTTCAACATACATTTTCACCAGATAATGCCGCCTGCGGATGTGGATGTTATCATGGTCGCTCCAAAAGGTCCCGGACCGCTTGTCAGGAAAGTTTATACCGAAGGCGGCGGGGTTCCGGCGCTTATCGCCGTTTATCAGAACGCCTCCGGTAAGGCAAAAGATATCGCTCTTGCTCATGCCAAAGGTATAGGGGCTACAAAAGCGGGAGTGCTTGAAACAACGTTCAAAGAAGAGACCGAAACCGACCTTTTCGGCGAACAGGCAGTGCTTTGCGGAGGAGCTACCGCTCTTGTCACGGCAGGTTTTGAGACGCTGGTCAACGCAGGATATCAGCCCGAAATAGCGTATTTTGAGTGTATGCACGAACTTAAGCTTATCGTTGATCTCATGTATGAGAAGGGGATCGCGGGCATGAGGGCCGCTATCAGCAATACAGCAGAATACGGCGACCTGACGGTAGGGCCGGTCATAATCGATGATTCGGTAAAACAAAGGATGAGATACGTTCTTTCAAGGATCCAGACTGGAACTTTTGCCAAAGAATGGATAACCGAAAATCAGGCGGGCAGGCCGGTATTTTTGGCGCTCAAGAAAAAAGGCGCAGAACATCTGATCGAAAAGGTGGGCGCCGAGCTCAGAAAGATGATGAGCTGGCTTAAAAAGTAACCCTCACCCCCCAACCCCTCTCCCTGAGGGAGAGGGGGGCGCGAAGCAACGGAGCGGGGAAAAAGTGAAAAAGAAGATCGCGGTTTTAGGCTCAACTGGTTCAATAGGGAGGCAGACGCTGGATGTGGCGTCTGCCTCTTCTCATTTGGTAGAAATTGTCTCTCTTGCCACAAAAGGATATCTTGATATCTTTGAAGACCAGATCAAAAAGTTCAGTCCGAAAACGGTTTCCATAGCCGACAGGAATATTGATCTGAAAAAATTTTCCGGACGCAGGATCAAAGTCCTTACCGCGCCCGATCAGCTGATAAAACTTGCCACCGATCCGAAGGCCGATATTGTTGTTATGTCCATAGTCGGAACGGCAGGACTTCCGGCGACAATAGCAGCCATTAAAAAAGGCAAGACTATTGCTATAGCCAGCAAGGAGATACTTGTCGCGGCGGGCGATATCGTGATGCCTCTGGCCAGGAAGCATCAGGCCCCGCTGCTTCCGCTTGACAGCGAGCACAGCGCGATATTCCAGTGCCTACAGGGCAGCGCCGGGAACAAAATTAAAAGGCTTATACTCACGGCTTCAGGCGGGCCTTTTAGGAAATATTCAAAACAGCAGCTAGAAAAAGTGACAGCCAGACAGGCCCTGGCTCATCCGACATGGAACATGGGCCCCAAGATCACGATAGATTGCGCGACAATGATGAACAAAGGCCTTGAAGTGATAGAGGCGCATCATCTGTTCAGTGTTCCATACGATAAGATCGAGGTCGTCGTTCATCCGCAGAGCATAATCCACTCGATGGTCGAATTTGAGGACGGGTCGGTGCTCGCGCAGATGGGAGTTCCGGATATGCGCACGGCGATACAATATGCGCTGTTTTATCCGGAAAGACGCCCGAAAAGCTACGGAACGCTTGATCTGGCAAAGATCGGCACTTTCAATTTTGAAAAACCCGATACGGACAAATTCCCGTGCCTTAAGCTTGCTTATGAAGCCGGTAAAAAAGGTGGCACAATGCCCGCCGTGCTATCCGCAGCCAACGACAGCGCGGTCGAGATGTTCTTAAACGGCAGGATAAAATTCACGGATATCCCTAAGATAGTTTCTTCAACCATGAAGAAACACAAATTTATCAA
>CAZRTO010000073.1:0-5011 GCA_964603025.1 uncultured bacterium
CTCTCCACGGAGTGGAGAGGGGAAGAGCGTAGCGACGGGGTGAGGAGTAGAAGGAAAAGATATGAAAATCCCATATGACTGGATTAAAGAGTTTGTAGACATAAACGAGCCCGCCCAAAAGGTGGCGGAAGCTCTTTCCATGTCCGGGACGGAAGTGTCCGCTGTTTCGGACGGCGTGATAGATGTGGACATACTCCCCAACAGGGGCGACTGTCTTTCCGTTATCGGTATCGCAAGGGAAGTTTGCGCCGCGCTCGACAAAAAAATGAGACCGCAGAAAGCCGCTCTGAAAGAATCGGACGAGCTGGTCTCAAAGTACGCTTCGGTCGAGGTGAAGGACGCTGACCTCTGTCCCAGATACATGGCGCGTGTTATCAGGAACGTGAAAATATCCGATTCTCCTTCGTGGATGCAGAAACGCCTGCTTGACGCGGGCGTCAGGCCTATAAACAATATCGTGGATGTTACAAACTACGTGATGCTTGAGCTTGGCCAGCCGCTGCATGCTTTTGACCTTGGCCTGCTTGAAGGCGCGAAAATAATAGTACGGCGGGCCCAAAGCGGCGAGAAGGTGACAACGCTGGACGGCGTTGAAAGGCAGCTTTCAAAGGACGATCTTGTGATAGCCGACGCCAAAAAAGCCGTGGCCGTGGCCGGTGTCATGGGGGCGGGCAACAGCGAGATCAATACCGCAACAGCCAACATACTTCTTGAAAGCGCTTTTTTCTCTCCGGTCTCGGTCAACAGAACGTCCAAGAACCTTAAGGTAAGGACGGAGGCTTCGGTCAGGTTCGAGCGCGGCGTGGATATTGCCGGTGTAAGCAACGCTCTTGACCGCGCGGCAGCCCTTATGGCCGAACTGTCGGGAGGTTCCGTGGCTAAAGGGGCCGTTGACGTGAGATCCGCGCCCAAAAAGCCCGCCGCCGTAAAGCTGCGTCTCAGCCGGATATCAAAGGTGCTGGGCATAGAGATACCAAAACCAAAAGCCCTGTCCTTGCTTAAGAACCTGGGCTTTGAAGTGCGTGAGAACGGCGCCGATCTTGACGTGACGGTGCCGTCTTGGAGAGCCGGGGACATAGAGCGTGAAATCGACGTGATAGAAGAGCTTGCCAGGCTTTACGGGTTCGACAAAATAGGCGAGACCTTCACCTTTATAAGGACGGAAAGCGCCGACGACGACAAGGTGACGACCGCCCTCAAAAAGGAACGTTTGCTAAAAAAACGGCTCGTTTCCCTGGGATTTTCAGAAGCAAAGACCTATTCAATGGCCGGTGCCGAGCTTTTTAAAAAAGCCGGGGTCGATATATCTTCGGCGCTTAGGATATCCAATCCGCTCATAGAGGACATGACGCACCTGCGCACTTCGCTCATCCCTGGGCTGCTCGAGGCCGCGCAGTACAACCTGCGGCACGGGGCCGGGGACGTGGCGCTGTTCGAAGCCGGGGCGGTGTTCGGCAAAAAAGATGCCGGCACAAAAGAAAAACAGGTTGTCGGAGGGATATTGTACGGTTCGGTGCTCAAGGGCGTGGTGGAAAAAGACCGCATCCGGGAGGACTTTTATTTTCTCAAAGGCATTTTGGACGATATCTTCGATCTCTACGGTTCGTGCTGCGTGGAATATCTGCCGACCACCGATGAAAAGATCTCAGGCGGTATGGGCGCCGAGATATTCTGCAAGGGAGAAAAGATAGGCTTTGTCGGCCAGGTCCGGGAGGATATAGCGTCGGCCTTTGACATGACAAAGCCGGCTTACGTGTTCGAGGTGAGCATGGACTATCTCAATTCGGTGCGGCCGGATATTTCAAAGGACCTTGACCTGCCGAGATTTCCGGCGGTCAGAAGGGATATCGCTATGTATGTCCCGTCGGGCCTGACTCACAGGGAGATAGAAGAGCGCATAATGTCCGACGGCGGGAACCTCGTGGAAGCGGTGGAGCTCTTTGACCGCTACTTAGGCAAGGACAGGACAAGCCTGGCGTACAGCGTGATATACCGCTCCAAAGAAAAGACCCTCACGGACGAAGAGGTCAATTTTGTCCACGAAAAGATATTGTCCGCGCTCGAGAACAATCTTAAGGTGGAGATAAGGAAGTAAGCCGTGTCCGACCTCACTCCCATGATGAAACAGTACCGCGACCTGAAGGAGCAGGTGCCTGACGCTCTGCTTTTTTTCCGTTTGGGCGATTTTTACGAGATGTTCGGCGACGACGCGCTTATAGCTTCCAAAGAGCTGGAGATAACGCTCACCGGCCGCGGACAGGGCGAAAAGCGCTCTCCGATGTGCGGCGTGCCTTTCCACAGCGTCCAGCCCTATATATCAAAGCTCATCTCGCGCGGTTTTAAAGTGGCCATCTGCGAACAGACCGAAGATCCCGCTCTGGCCAAGGGCATAGTAAAAAGGGACGTTATCAAGATAATCACTCCCGGCACCGTGCTTGAAGAGGCGATGCTCAACGAAAGAGCCAATAATTATCTCATGGCGGCGGCTTTTTCCGGGGACAAAGCCTCTCTGGCGTTCATAGATATATCTACCGGAGAGTTCAGAGCTCTGGACATAGAGGGCGGGGACCGAACAAGGCTTTTGTGCGACGAAATAGAAAGGATCGCTCCGGCCGAGATCCTGATATTCCCCGACGCCGTTGAAAAGAACGCTCAGCTTAAAGATCTTCTTGAGACAAAAGGCGTGCATTATACTCCGTACAATCTCAAGGATATCTTTGACGTTCAGCTTGCCAAAGAAAAACTGCTGAGGCATTTTTCGCTCTCATCGCTCGAGGCTTTCGGTTTCGGCGGGAGCGAGCTGTCTCTCTGCGCGGCCTCGGCGGTGGTGGACTATCTCAAAGAGACGCAAAAAGTAAAGCTTTTTCACATAAACAGCATCAAAAAGTACAGGCTCGACAACTACATGTATATCGATCCGGCCACCAGGCGCAACCTGGAGCTGGTGCAGACGATCAGGGACAGGTCTTTTCAGGGGAGCCTGCTCTGGATACTCGACAGGACAAGAACTCCGATGGGCGCGAGGCTTTTGCGCAACTGGATACTTTCTCCGCTGAGAGAAAAAAGCAGGGTAGAAGAACGGCTCGATGCGGTCGAAGAGCTGTTCAACGACCAGCTCCTGCGGCGCGACATGGAGGACGCTCTGGAGGACATCCGCGATATAGAGCGTCTGACCGGAAAGATATCGTCCGCTTCGGCCGGTGCCAGGGACCTGGCATCTCTTAAAGAATCGCTTTCAAAGCTTCCGGCCGTCAAATCGATGCTCAAAAAATGTTCTTCTAAACTGATAAAAAGCCTTTCCGGTCTCAAGGACATGGAAGAGGTCCGCTCTCTAATAGACAAAGCGATCTCCGACGACCCTCCTCTGGCGCTCAAGGACGGCGGACTTATAAAACGCGGGTACAGCGCCGAGCTGGACGAGCTCAAAGACGCTTCGCTCAAAGGCAAAGAGTGGATATCCGGGCTTGAAGAAGAAGAACGCAGAAGAACAGGTATCAAGTCGCTCAAGGTGGGGTTCACAAAAGTTTTCGGCTACTACATAGAAGTTTCTTCATCCAATCTGAAATACGTCCCGCAGGATTATATAAGAAAACAGACGCTGGTCAACTGCGAGCGCTTTATCACTCCGGACCTCAAAGACAAAGAGTCGATGATACTCAACGCCCAGGAGCGCAGCGTCGAGATGGAGTATTCCATCTTCTGTCAGGTAAGGGATAAAGTGGCGGAATTTTCTTTAGACCTTCAGGAAGTGGCATCCTGCATAGCCCAGATCGACGCGCTGCTGTCGCTGGCCAATGTCGCGGTGAGCGAGAACTACAAAAGACCAACCCTCACCCCCAGCCCCTCTCCCGCAAGCGAGAGAGGGGTGCCCGAAGGGCGGGGTGAGGGGCTACTGATCAAGGACGGGCGCCATCCCGTGGCCGAAAAAACACTCGGACAGCATCTTTTCGTGCCCAATGATACTTTGATGGACGATAACGGCAGATTCCTTCTTATCACCGGGCCCAACATGGCGGGAAAGTCCACTTATATGAGGCAGGTGGCGCTGATAGTTCTGCTGGCGCAGATAGGCAGCTTTGTTCCGGCTTCATCGGCGCAAATACCGGTGGTCGACAGGATATTCACCAGGGTAGGGGCCTTTGATGACCTCTATGCGGGGCAGTCCACATTCATGGTCGAGATGCTCGAGACCGCCAATATTTTGAACAACGCCACAAAGGACAGCCTTATAGTGATAGACGAGATAGGGCGGGGCACGGCGACATTTGACGGTATGAGCATAGCCAAAGCCGTTGCCGAGCATATACATTCTAAAATAGGATCCAGAACTCTTTTTGCCACGCATTACCACGAGCTGACCACGCTGCCGGAAAAATTCAAGGGCATAAAGAACGTCAATGTGTCCGTAAAGGACGAGGGCGATAATATCATCTTTCTCCATAAGATCGTGGATGGCCCCGCTGACAAGAGCTACGGCATACACGTGGCCAAACTGGCGGGACTGCCCGACAGCGTTGTCAAAAGGGCGAGGCAAGTCTACGACACGCTTGAAATGGTCGAGAACAAACTCGACAAATCCTAAATCCCAATCTCTAAATCCTAAGGAAATCCAAAATTCAAAATCATAAACTTCCCTGTTATAATAGATATATGAAAAATATTCTGGTTGCCCTGGCGCTTTTGATGGCGGTTTCTCAGGCGGCAGTTGCCCAATTGCAAAAGCCTGTGCAGATCACATTTGTTGATCCGGCCCCTTATACTCAGGAGACATGGAAGAGGACGGCAGGAGTGGATATTCTTGCGTTGCCTTATATAGGGAGCCTTCAGGTCGACGGGTTAGGATACCCCAAGAGAGAGTGGCATTACGGGACCGGACTGTCTTATACATGGTTCTTTGGATCTCCCGACAAGCGCCAGATCGAAGAGGCTGTCGGCTCTATCATGGGGGCAACAGATCCGCAGGAGATCAGAGAAATAGCGAGAAAAAAGCTTAATCCGACGCTGACATATC
>CAZRTO010000074.1:0-4949 GCA_964603025.1 uncultured bacterium
TCGCAGCTCGGGCACCAGTGGATAGGTTTGAGCGATTTAAAGATATATCCTTTATCCGCCATGATCCCGAACAATCCGATGACCCCGGATTCGTATTCAGGGTTGAGCGTGAGGTACGGCGCGTCCCATCTGCCGAACACCCCTATCCTCTTGAACTCTTCTCTCTGTGTTGCCACATATTTGAGCGCGTACTCCCTGCATTTCTGCCTGAATTCATAAACAGAAAGCGAGGACCTTCGCACGGAAAGCTCCTTAAGAAGCTGGGTCTCGATGGGTAGCCCGTGGCAGTCCCAGCCGGGGACGAACGGCACGCAATACCCCTCCATGGACTTGAACTTGACGACAATGTCCTTGAGTATCTTGTTGAGGGCGTGACCGAGATGTATATCCCCGTTCGGATAAGGAGGCCCGTCGTGGAGTATATACTTAGACCTGCCTTTTTCCTGGATAAGACCGTATATGTTCTCTTTGGCCCAGAGGTCAAGGAGCGCTGGTTCCCTGTCCCTGAAATTGAACTTTATCGGAAAGTCCGTCCGTGGAAGATTGAGGGTATCCTTGTACTCCATTATAGAAAAATTATATCACAGGGCGGGTTTATCCGCCGAAGCTTCGCGCAGGGCGGAATACGTCATTTTCAGGCAAAAATCTGGTCCCCTGAGGATGGCCCGGACTTTTGACGGCGGGCTTTCTGTTCTTCAGGATCCGACATATCGGCTATTGACATCACTTTTTCTTTGGTCTTTTCCTTTTCCGGCTTCGGCCCAAGCAGGCTTTTTGGGGCATCTATGAGCGCTTCTTTCAGTACGTCATCCATGGTCTTGGCAAGCACAAATTCCAGTTTCAGGTCCTGCTTGACCTGTTCTTTTACCTCGACCAGGTCTTTTTTATTTTCTTCCGGGATTATCACCTTTTTCATGCCCGCCCTTTTCGCGGCAAGCAGTTTTTCTTTTAACCCTCCTATCGGAAGGACCCTTCCCCTGAGGGTTATCTCACCCGTCATGGCAACATCTTTTCTTACGGCAACGCCCGACAGCGCCGAAGTTAATGCCGTGGCAATAGTGATCCCGGCTGACGGTCCGTCTTTTGGAACGGCCCCTTCCGGCACATGGAGATGCACGTCGATCTTGCGGTAGAACGTCTCGTCCAGGCCCAGAGCCTGGGCTTTGGAGCGGACAAAGCTCATCGCGGCTTTGGCGCTTTCCTGCATCACGTCTCCGAGCATCCCGGTAAGTATAAGGTTCCCTCTGCCCTTCATTACCGTGACCTCTACCGGAACGGTATCGCCGCCCACCTCCGTCCAGACAAGCCCTGTAGCCGCGCCCACCTGGTCTTCTTCTTCGGCAATGCCGTATCTGTATCTTAGCGGGCCAAGGTATTTTTGAAGGTCTTTTTTCTTGACCACGACTTTCTCATCTTTTTTGTTCTTGACCGCCTCGGTGGCTATCTTTCTGCAGACCGTCTCGATGGTCCGCTCAAGGTTCCTGACACCCGCCTCTTTGGTATATTCCCTTATTATCGACTGGATGGCCTCATTGTCAAAAACGATCATGTCCTTGGACAGGCCGTGTTTCTCTAGTTCACGCGATATCAGGTGTTCTTTGGCTATGCCCAGCTTTTCCTCCTCGGTGTATCCGGACATCTCGATCATTTCCATCCTGTCCTTGAGCGGTCTGGGAATAGGGTCCGTGGTATTGGCAGTGGTTATAAAAAAGACATCGGAAAGATCGAAAGGCAGCTCCATATAATGGTCGGAGAATTCCTTGTTCATTTCCGGATCAAGCACTTCCAGCAGGGCTGCTGCCGGGTCTCCGCGGAAATCGTTCCCGAGCTTATCAATCTCATCGAGCAGAAATACGGGATTGTTGACCTTCCCCTTTGCTATGGACTGGATGATCCTTCCGGGAAGCGACCCAACGTAAGTGCGCCGGTGCCCTCGTATCTCGGCCTCGTCCCTTATGCCTCCCAGGGACACTCTGACAAATTTGCGTCCCATGGCACGCGCTATTGATTTGCCGACGGAGGTTTTGCCGACACCCGGAGGGCCGACCAGACAAAGGATCGTGCCGCCGATCTTGCCGGTGCGCTGAAGAACGGCAAAATATTCTATTATTCTTTCTTTGACCTTTTCCAGCCCGTAATGGTCCTCATTGAGTATCTTTTCGACCTCAGAGATGTCGATCTTGCTTCTTGTCTTTTTCTTCCAGGGAAGATCTAGTATCCAGTCCAAATACGTCCGGATGACCGTAGACTCCGCCACCATGGACGGCATTTTCGAAAGCCTCTCAAGCTCTTTCAGGGCTTTTTCCTTGGCCTCTTCCGGCAGTTTGGCGGCCTCTATCTTTTTCCTGTATTCTGCTACCTCAGGGGCCGCGTCCTCATCCTCCACCGCCTCCCCGAGCTCTTCCTGTATGGCGCGCAGCTTTTCCTTAAGGTAATACTCTTTTTGAACATGTTCGATCTGTTTGCGCACCCTTTTCTGGAGCTTTTTCTCCACTTCCAGAACCTCGAGCTCCTTATCCAGCACTTCGGATATCTTTTTGAGCCTTTTGGGAACAGAGACCGATTCAAGTATCGACTGCTTCTCTTCTATCTTGAGCGTAAGATATGAGGCTATAAGGTCCGCAAGACGCCCCGGGTTTTCCACGTTCACTATGGACATGAGCGTTTCCGAAGGGATCCTTTTGTTCAGCTTGACAAAGGACTCGAATTTCTTTATTACCGTGCGCAGAAGAGCTTCTATCTCCACCGTCACCTCGGATGATTCCGGGATCTTTGAGATCTTGACCTTGTAGTAAGGATCGTTCTGTATGAACTTTTCTATCTTAACTCGGGCGACGCCTTCCACCAGTATTTTGGTGGTGCCGTCCGGGAGCGCGAGCATCTGCACCACTTCGGCAAGGGTCCCGGTCGTGCAGACATCGGAGGGGGAAGGTTCTTCTATATCCTCTGTCTTCTGCGAGGCGAACACAACGAGGCGTTCTTTTTCAAGCGTGTCCTCGAGCGCTTTTATTGACTTGCTGCGCCCTATGAACAGGGGCACGATCATTTGAGGAAAAACCACCATGTTCCGCAGGGGGATCAGCGGCAGTTCGTCCTTCCACTGCGCCTGGACCGGCATTTGCTTATCCGGCTTGTCCATCTCTATTTTTTGCCTTTTAAGGTCTCGTGCAGTTTCTTGATCTTGGGCGAATCAAGCACCTTATCGATGAGCCCGTACTTCACCGCTTCAGAGGGAGACATAAAAAAGTCCCTGTCAGTGTCCTTCTCTATCTTTTCCAGAGCCTGCCCTGTGTGAAGAGACAGGACATCGTTTATAAGCCTCTTGATCCTGAGTATCTCCTGGGTCTGTATCTCGATATCCGTGGCCTGGCCCTGAGCGCCTCCGAGAGGCTGGTGTATCATTATCCTGGCGTTGGAAAGAGCGTATCTCTGCCCCTTGGTCCCCGCCGCGAGCAGCAGCGCACCCATGCTCGATGCCTGTCCCAGGCATATCGTGGAGATCGGCATATTTACGTACTGCATTGTATCGTATATCGCAAGCCCCGCGGTCACGACCCCGCCCGGAGAGTTGATATAGATCGAAGCTTCTTTGTCTTTGTCCTCAGCGTGGAGAAAAAGTATCTGGGCTATTATCATGTTGGCGATATCATCGTCGACCGGACCGCCTATGAAAATGATCCGCTCCTTGAGCAGCCTGGAGTAAATGTCGTAGGCGCGCTCCCCTTTCGGGCTCTGTTCAACCACCATCGGGATGACGTTCATAAAAGTGCCTCCTGTTACTTTTCTTTTATCTTGGCATTTTCCACGATAAAATCAAGTGCTTTTCTGCGCAGCACATAATCTTTTACGTATTCCCTCACGCCCTCCCTCTGCATGAGCTCTGCCTCAGGAACGCCCGAATCCTTGGCCAGAAGCGCCAGCTCCGTCGCAAAATCCTCCTCGGTAAATTCGAGCTTTTCCTTGTCGGCAACGGCTTTTAGTACAAGCTTCGCCTTTACCCTGGAGGCCGCCGGCCCTGACAGCTCTTTTCTCAGCGCCTCCATGTCGATCCGCCTGCTTTTGAGATAACTGTCAACGGAAAGCCCCTGCCTCTTGAGATTGTTCTCAAGCTCCCCGACCATAGCGTCGGTCTCTCTCCCTGTCATTGCCTGCGGGATATCTATCTTGGACGAAGCCGAGACCTGTTCGAGCAGCGAATCCTTCAGCTCCTCTTCACTCTTTCTTTTCTTGAAATCCCCTATTTTTGAACTTACATCCTGCCTGTACGCTTCAACGCTCTCAAAAGAGCTTATCTTTTTTACGAACTCATCGTTAAACTCGGGCAATATCCTCTCTATGACCTTAAGGACGGAGACCTTGAACGAGGCCTTTTTTCCGGCGAATTCCTTTATGTAGTAATCCTTGGGAAGCTCCAGATCAAACTCGGTCGAAGCCCCTTCAGAAAGCGATTCGATGTTGGAGTCAAAACCGGGAGCTATCCTGTTGTCTCCGACCAGTATCGGAAGTCGCTCCTGCGACAGCCTCGGTTCGGGTTTGCCGTCAACGCTCCCGTAAACATTAAGTTCCGCGATGTCTCCAGATATTACCGGCCTAGAGACGGGCCCCATCTTCGCGCCCTCTTCCTGGACCGATCTGACATAGTCATCTATCTCTTTCTCGTCAACATCGGATCTTTTCTTCTCGGCTTTAAGCCCCGAATACTTGCCCAGGCTGACCTCAGGCATGACCTCCACTTCAAAAGCAAAGGTGCATTTCACGCCTTCCTCCACGCCGGTCATCCGCCAGGAGGGATAATCAACGGGATCGATAGAGGCCTCTTTGAGTATCGAGGAATATAGGCCGCTGACGATCTGGTCCAGGGCCTTTTCCCTGGCAAATGCCATATTCAGGTTCTGCTTTACCACCGATTCCGGGGCTTTGCCTGGCCTGAAACCGGGGATCTTCATGGT
>CAZRTO010000075.1:0-4934 GCA_964603025.1 uncultured bacterium
TTTCGCTGGGCAGAAAAGTGACGATGTTCTTTACTTTCTGGGGCCTTAATATATTGAGAAAGAAGAACGCGCCAAAAACAAAGAAAGACCTTTTTGAAAAGATGTTCGGCATCATGATGCCCAAAGGCTCGACCAGGCTCAAGCTGTCACAGATGAACTTTTTCGGGATCGGCCCCAAGCTGATCAGGTTCATCATGAGAAAAAAGAACATAGATTCTCTTGAGACTTTTATCGAGAACGCGCAAAAAGGCGGCGTGAGGCTGGTGGCATGCCAGATGAGCATGGATATGATGGGGATAAAGAAGGAAGAATTGATCGATGGTGTAGAGATAGGCGGCGTGGCCGCCTATCTTGGCGCGGCCGAGAGTTCGGACAATAATCTGTTCATCTGAAGAAGATGATCGTCATTCTGGGCCGGACCTTTCCGCAATATAAAGTTTTATATCTCCCAGAGAAAAAGCCATCATCAGGTCCCTTGCCGGGGTTCTCCGCAGAAATCGTCCGAGGGGCTTGGCGAAAGGTACCGACATGTTCTGCAACTTGAGAAGTAAATAGTCCGCCTTTATTATGTGCGTGTAATTAATGCATGCGACCATGTTGAAACCGGCTTTTTGAAGAAGAAGTTCGAAGGTCCTTTTATCAAAGTAATAAAGGTGCATATCCATCAGCCACGGCCATCTTTTTCCCATGATCTTTGCCGCTAGGCTTCCGATATCAAGTGTGGATATCACGACCTTTCCGCCTTTTTTTGTCATTTGAGCGATCTTGGCCAAGTCCCTCGAGGGATCGCGCAGATGTTCGGCCACATCGAACATGGTGATAATATCAAAACCTCCTTGCGGAGGACTTAACTCGTTTATCGTCCCTGCCGAAATATTGATGCCAAAGCTCTTCCGGGCGTAATCCCGGCACCATCTTGAAGGTTCTATTCCCTGCGCTTCGTATCCGGCTTCAAGGGCGGTCTTGACAAAAGCTCCGCATCCCGCTCCGATATCCAGCAGACTGCCTTTTTCCGGCAGAAGTCCACGGATCCTTGCCAGATTGTGTTTGAATGTGTTGAGCCTCGCGCCGATATTCTCGGCATAGAGAGATTCTTCAACATCCGAATAGGCTTTGAGGAGGTCCGCGTCTTCGGGCAGCGGGTCGGTGCGCACAAGGCCGCAATTAAGACACTTTACTATATCGCCGTGCGAACCATGCGTCATGCTTGTGCAGTTGTAAGTGTCGCCGGAGCCGTTATTTCCGGTGGTCTTCGGATATAGAAGGGACGCAAAACGGCTGCCGCAAAAAGAGCAGGGGCTAAAGGCAAGAGTTCTGCTGTCCGGTCCCGTTAATATCTTTTCGGTATTGAAGAACAGCCGGAACAGCCCCAGACGCAAGAGGTTCAGCACGCTTTTTGCTATTTCTGTCTTTGATATTTTCGATGTGCCGGAGGCCCTGTTCTCAAAATATATAGGGAATTCCGAATAACTGTTTGTCAGACGGGTCACGTAGAATATTGATTCAAAAAAGAACGAATATCCGTCGGAGCGTATGAAGTCGATGTCCATCTTTTTCAAAAGGCCGGTCCTAAATCCCCTGAACGAGGTAGTGCATTCCTTTAACGGGATCCCCAATAATAACCTTGCAAGAAGGTTGGCCGAACGGCTTATGATCTTTCTGTAAAGATTGTAATCCGAACGTCCTCCTCTGGCATATCTGGACCCTGTAACAAAGTCATTGTTTTCGAGCAGCGCCGTGATCTTGGGTATGTAGGAGGGATTGTGCGAGAAATCCGAATCCATGGTTATGAGGATGTCATATCCGTTCGACACGGCGTATTTCATCGCCAGTCTGTGGGCCGACCCGAGCCCGAGTTTTGCGGGTCTGTGAATGGCATGAACTCTTACGTCGTTCTTTGCGATCGAGTCGATTATCTTTCCCGTCCCGTCCGGAGAATTGTCGTCTATTATCAAAAGTTCAGCCGCAGGCAGGTGCGAAAAGATCCCTTCGGACAGCCTTTTTATGTTGCCGGCCTCATTATAGGTCGCTGTAAATACCAGGATCTTTTTCATTGTTTAAATGTTTTTGCCGGCGAATAGGATGTGACCGATATCCTGAACTCAGGGAAAGACCTTTTTACGAGAGCTCTCTTTCTTTCGAAATCCGGGTCCCTGTTAAAATCCTTCTCTTCATGGCGGTGGAGTTTGCCGCCGAGCCACGCCTTAAGTTCTTTGCCGGCCTGCGTGTCGGATGCGAAAAGGCCGCTGAGCGGAGAATACACCATGATGATCCCGCCATCTTGGTGTTTTTTCAGATATTCTTCAACCGTTCTCTTTGTTACTTTTATATCGTCTCCGTACCTGATCAGGTTCGTTCTGTCCGGGCAGTAGTGTTCAAACGGATCGCTTGAATGGATTATCAGATCGTTCTTGCCGGATATGTTTGTTACATAAGCGGCGATCCCTCTCCAGTCATCGGTGAATTCCATTCTGTTGTACTGCTGCCCCGAAAATAGGTTGTACAGGGAATAAACATATATGCAGATCAGTATCGCCGCCGCGGATACGAAGACAGGTTTTTTCTTTATCGAAGTTATGCCGGCTGCTATCAGGATGATGAGCGCAGCTGACGCATGGATCATATAGTGAGGCAGGTTCACCTGTGTCAGTGTTTGCGCCATAGATATTGCCATGAATAGCATAAGAAAGACCGCGGCCGGTCTATTTGAGCGCCAAATGGAGATATATCCGGCGCCTGCGAGGGCAAGCACAAAAAAACAAGCCGCCGCTGAGAACGGAAGATTAAAAGGGGAGATCGTCTGCCCGACAGAGAAAGAATACAGAGCGTAAAAAAACCTGAAAAGGATCCCTCCGGAAACCCCCCGTTCCACGAAACTCCCCGGCGCTACACGGTGGAACGAAAGAGAGAAGACCCTGAGCCACGGGATATACAGCAGTAACAGCGCCAAAAAACCCGCAAAGATCCGGGGATCCCGTTTTTTGAACAGGAGCAGGGCGGCGGTCAGGTGAAAAAAGAGGACCAGTAACGCAATGGTTTCCGTATACATCATGGCAAGGGCAAAGAACATATATGCGGCCAGCGATCTCAGTGAGCGGAACTTTAAGTATCTCAAAAGGCAATAAGTTGACGCGGTCGCTGTCATAGCGAACAGGCTGTACCATCTTGCCGTTTGATCGTACAGTATCAGAAAAGGCGATAAAGCCGCTATGGCCGCGGCGGTAAGCGCAGTTCTTTTGTCTGAGAGTTCAAACGCCAGTTTGTATATGAAGTAACAGGTCAGGAGCCCGAATATCGCCGAGGGCATTCTCATCCAAAATTCCGAAAGGCCGAATGATCTCGACCAGAAATGCAGTATGTAAAAGGGCAGGGGGCCGTGCGGCGCGTCTATCGCGAACAGTGTTGCCAGAGGGCTTTGCACTGTCCTGACCATAAAGATCTCATCGGAAAAGAAGCTCCTTGATGAGATCCCTGACACGCGGAGAATAAAGCCAGTGAGCAAGATCAAGCCCAATGCCAGATGATTTTTTGCTGTTGTGGCTATGTGCCTCATTTGACATAGACAATGATAGCACAGGGGATATCGGCGATAATTATGGGGGCAGGCCTGTAAGCCGGGTTCTGTGTTTGTATGGCCATCTATCTGGGATCACAATTGCTTGTGACCTCTAGCGGCGTTCATCGCCTTGCTGCGGGTGGGGTTTGCCTTCCCTTGCGTCTCCGCAAAGGAGCGTGAGCTCTTACCTCACGGTTTCATTTTGACCTTCCCAGCTTTAGACTGGAAATCGGCCACATATTTTCTGTTGCACTTTCCCTGAGGTTTCCCTCGGCCGAAGTTATCGGCCACCCTGTTTATGCAGCCCGGACTTTCCTCCCCCGATTTAACGAGAGCGGCCATCCAACCTGCCCCTTTACTATTATAGCATTTAACCGGTTTTGCCATTGTCAGGGGATGTTGCCAGGATCTCGGCCACTCTTTTTTTCAGGGCCTCCTCCTGCGCGAGATATTTGGCGGTCGACTCCTGTATCTCTTTCTTAAGTTCTGTCTCATTGATGAAGTTCTCCAGCTCTATGTCTTCAATGATATCCAGTCTTTCCTGAGTAAAACGGTCAATAGGGACGTCTTCCGAAGTATTCTCCGGATCGGGCAGAGAGAACGCGGACAATTTGATGAGTTTGTTGTCCGCAACCCCGGCTATGAGGGCTATTCTCAGCCCATATTCCTTGTGGGCGACAAAATCGCTTTGGGACGGCAACGCTATTCCGTTAGGATGAGAATGGTACAGGCCTATGATATCCATGTCATAGCGTTTAAAAACGGCTTCGGCCTGTCCTTTGCTGATCTCATCCCAGAAAAAGGCCCTTTTGTCACGGTGGAACCAAAGCTCAAAATTTGGGACCGGGAATATTCCCAGGATAAGGTCTCCTCTGCCGCCTATGAATCCCCCGGCTTCTGATGGATAACTGTCCCTGCAGTGGCCGGCTATCTTTTCGTAATGGCTTCTGATGATAGTGACTGACATGAAAGCCCTAAGAAGTCCTTTCGGTCATTTTTCATCTATCCCGCGGTTCGCTAACTCGTCGGCTTCTTTGTTGTGTTCCCTCCGGACATGTTTTATCGAGAACCCCCTCATTTTTGATATGAGCGTCTGCGCATGATGGTAGAGGCGCTGAAGGTTCTTGTCCTTGACCTTGTACTGGCCGTTCAACTGTTTTACTATAAGCTCGCTGTCAGAAATAAAGTGGGCTTCTTTGAACCCGCGGAGAAGAACTTCTTCAAGCCCGCGTATCAGGGCCGAGTATTCGGCAACATTGTTGGTAGCCTCGCCGATATATTCGGCTATCTCAAATATCTTGTTGTGTCCATCTTTTGCGATCACTCCTATCCCGGCAGGACCCGGATTTCCTCTAGCAGCGCCGTCTATGTGGATGGT
>CAZRTO010000076.1:0-4878 GCA_964603025.1 uncultured bacterium
AATCAACGGTAAAGTCTCGTCCCGGGGGTCACCATCTCCCCGAATCTCTCATATTGAATTAGCGATAAAAAAGGGAAAGCCCGCCTAAAAAGCATTGAAATTTTGATAAGTAATCATCGATAAACACCTGACGGATCTTCAAGGAGGAAATATATGATATCAGGCAGAGTTCAACAAATGGCGATGTTCGGACATGACTTTGGACCAAGGCCTACGCGCATTGGCTATCACAGGTTCACAAGGACATATGCTCCCCGTGTAAATGATATAAAGCCGCAGACATACCAGGCAGACGGAGAAAATGTCGCGGTCAGGGCTTTTTCAGGACTTGCGGCAAGCGGCACGGAACTGTTCCGCATAGGTTCATCCGGGGTCCAACAGCTGAAGGATCTTCAGATCGCGGAGATCGCCGTGACCGATATCAGCCATGAATATGCCAAAAGGGCATTGGACCTGCTCGCAAACAATCTAAAGCTTTTAATGAGCGCGCGGCCTGGCGGAAACATATCCGATGTGTCAGGCATCGGCGGCTTTTTGACTACAGATCATATGGAATGCAGCGGTTTCAGCGAAAATACCGCTTCATTTTTTTCCGACAGGCTCGACGGCCAGAGAGGGCTTGTAATTACCCAATATGATTTTGGGGTCGAAGACAGTGTAAACGCATTAAGGTTGTCCAACCAAAAGGTCCAGAATCTTTTTGCAAGTCTTGGCCTTAGAGTGCCGGCAAGCGTAAATCCTACTCAGAGGGTGGCTCAATTAGATCTTGTCAGGGTATTCTGCGACGGAGCAGTATATACGGACATGATCCAGATCCCGTTCGAGCTCCTGACCGCAGAACCGGTTCCCGCGGAGTAATATCGGTTAGATTCCCTCAGCCACCATATCTCCGACCTCGGTGGTAGAGAATCCCATCTTTCCCGCGGCCATGCTCGGCATCTTAAGGCATGCTGCCATGATAGATCTTTCGACGGCTTTGGCGGCTTTGTCTTCGCCAAGGTTCTCAAGCATCATTTGAAGGGCTCCGATAGCGGCGAGCGGATTAATAACGTTCTTTCCCGTATATTTAGGAGCCGAGCCTCCGATAGGCTCGAACATCGAAACGCCCTCGGGATTGATGTTGCCGCCTGCCGCAATTCCCATTCCGCCCTGTATCATGGCGCCGAGATCGGTGATTATATCGCCGAACATGTTATCGGTGACGATCACGTCAAACCATTCCGGGTTTTTTACGAACCACATGCAGGTCGCATCAACGTGGGCGTAATCGGTCTTGATGTCCGGATATTCTTTTGCGACCTCTTTAAAAGTGCGCTCCCACAGGTCAAAAGCGAAGGTAAGCACGTTGGTCTTGCCGACCAGGGTCAACTGTTTCTTTTTGTTCCTCTTTTTGCAGTACTCAAAAGCGTATCTGATGCAGCGCTCCACGCCTTTGCGTGTATTGATCGATTCCTGCACCGCGACCTCGTCCTTTGTGCCTTTTTTGAGCACGCCGCCCGCACCGGCATAGAGGCCTTCCGTATTTTCCCTGACAACGACAAAATCTATGTCTTCGGGACCCTTATCCTTTACCGGTGTCCAGACGTTCTCGTAAAGCTTAACGGGCCTTAGGTTTATATACTGATCAAGGCCGAAACGCGCCTTTAAAAGAATGCCTTTTTCCAGTATGCCGGGTTTTACGTCGGGATGACCGATCGCGCCTAAAAGAATGGCATCGAACTTCTTCATGCCTTCGACTTCTTCATCGGTAAGGGTTACTCCTGTCTTAAGATATCTGGTGCCGTCGTATGGGAGGTCGGTAAGCGTATACTTAACTCCATATTTCTTGCCGGCTGCTTCAAGAACCTTGAGCGCTTCCGCTACTACCTCGGGACCCGTCCCGTCTCCGCCTATTACCGCGATCTTATGGACTTTAGACATTGTTTTTCTCCTTTACTTACCTCACCCCTTCGCTTCGCTCTTCCCCTCTCCACGCAAGTGGAGAGGGGTGCCCGAGCATTAGCGAGGGCGGGGTGAGGAGTCTTTAGACTTTACGTATTCCACCAATCCGCCCTTGTCGATGATGTTCTTCATGAAAGGAGGAAAGGGTTCGATCTTATACGTTTTTCCGGTAGTAATATCTTTGAGAGAACCGTTATCAACGTCAATATTTAGAGTGTCGCCTTCTTTTATTTCGTCCGTTGCCGGAAGTTCTACTATCGGGAGGCCGATATTTATGGCGTTGCGGAAAAATATGCGCGCGAAGGATTTTGCAACAACAGCAGCTACCCCTGCGGCCTTTATCGCAACGGGAGCGTGCTCACGGGATGATCCGCAGCCGAAGTTCTCTCCGGCAACTATGATATCGCCTTTTGAGACTTTTCCGGCAAAAGAAGCGTCAGCGTCTTCCATGCAATGTTTTGCCAGCTCAACAGGATCATGAGTATTCAGATACCTGGCCGGTATTATAAGGTCCGTATCGACATGGTCCTTGAATTTCCACGCTTTCCCCTGCATTATAGGTCCTCCGGTGACGCCAGGCGTCCGGCTACCGCCGATGCCGCGGCTATAGCGGGATTTGAAAGGTAAACTTCGCTCTTTGGATGTCCCATTCTGCCCACAAAATTCCTGTTGCTGGTAGCTACGGCCCTTTCACCCTCCGCCAGTATTCCCATATGCCCGCCGAGACAGGGCCCGCAGGTAGGGGTGGAGATCGCGGCTCCGGCTTTCATGAATATGTCAAAAAGCCCTTCGTCATTGGCCTGCTGCCAGATCTCCTGGGTCGCCGGTATGATGATAAGCCTGACATCAGAGTGGCGTTTCTTTCCTTTGAGGATTTTTGCCGCTATACGCAGGTCTTCGATCCTTCCGTTGGTGCAGGAACCTATGAAAGACTGGTCTATCTTAACTTTTCCGACCTTGCTTATAGGTTTGGTGTTCTCCGGCAGGTGAGGGAAGGCGACTTGCGGTTCTATTTCGGCACAGTCATACTCTGTAACGGAGATATAGTCCGCATCCGGGTCGGAAGCGTAGTATATAGGTCGAGACGCGCGGCCGCGCGTCTTTACATGATCTTTTACATACTCCCTGGTTATCCCGTCCGGAGCTATGATCCCGTTCTTACCGCCGGCTTCGATCGCCATGTTGGCCATTGCAAGGCGGCTGTCCATTGATAGCTTGCTGATGGCAGGGCCCGTTATCTCCAGCGTACGGTATCTGGCGCCGTCTACGCCGATCTTTCCTATGAGATACAAAACAAGGTCCTTGCCGCTGACCCATTTTTTGAGCTTGCCTTTGAAAACGAACTTCATCTGTTCCGGCACTTTCAGCCAGACTTTTCCCGTGGCCATGGCTGCGGCCATGTCTGTAGATCCGACGCCTGTCGAGAAAGCGCCCAGCGCGCCGTAAGTACATGTGTGCGAATCTGCGCCTATGATGAGTTGTCCAGGGTATACAAGCCCCTGTTCCGGAAGAAGAGCATGTTCCACACCCATGCAGCCCAGCTCAAAGAAGTGGGTGATGCCGTATTTTTTGGCGAATTCACGCATTTCTTTGACCTGCTGGGCGGATTTTATGTCCTTGTTAGGCGTAAAATGGTCTGGAACCAGCATTATCTTGGTCTTGTCAAAGACCTGTAAAGGCGCGCGGCCGCGCGCCTCTCCAATATCCCCTAGACGTTCAAACTCTTTTATGGCGGGAGGAGAGGTTATGTCATTGCCTAATACGATATCGACATCAGCCTCGATGAACTCGCCCGGATGAACCTCTTTTTTGCCGCAGTGAGCGGCAAGTATTTTCTCTGTTATTGTCTGGCTCATACTTGAATTATATCAGAATTTTTTCCTAGACGCTGTCGCTTCTTTCAAAGAAATAAGATGCCAGCGAAAGCATGCCGAAAGCGATAAGAACGCACACAAAAAGATCTACATACAGAGGAAAAACAGAATACTGCGTCAAAGAAGCCCTTATTCCGTCCACACCGTAGGTCAGCGGGTTCAGATAGCAAAAAAACCTCAGCCATCCGGGAAGATTTGATATCGGGGCCAGTGCGCCGGAAACAAAGAAAAGAGGGAACATCACAAAATTTATTATCAGGTCAAAGCCCTGGGCATCCCTCATGTTCGAAGCGAAAGAAAGCCCCAGAGAAATAAAAGTGATCGACATCAATATCATGAATATGTACATAGAACCTATGCCAGCGATCATCCTCAATGCTGAGAAATCCGGCCCCATGGAAAAGTGAAAGATAAACGATAAGAGCAGCAGCAGGGTGCCTTGTATCATCACCATCGTCATGCCTCCGGCGACCCGACCCAAAGCTATGGAGGTCCTGCTAACGGGAGCCACCATTATCTCCTTAAGGAAGCCGAACTCCCTGTCCCACAGAACGGATATGCCGGAGAACATTGAACCGAACAGCATGTTAAGACCTATGACGCCCGGGACCAGAAAGCTGATATAAGTTATATTGCGGTCAAGACCGGGAATAGTTGTGTTCTTGAATCCCATACCCAGGAATGCCAGGAACATTATAGGCATAGCCAAAGACCCGAATATACGCTCTTTCGCCCTTGAAAGCTTTTTCATCTCTCTCAACCACAAAATATATATTGCTTTAAGTTCTATCATGCTTTCCCTTCAGCTCTTCAGCCTTCAGCACTCTTTCTCACCAGACCTTTTCTCTTTCTTCGGTATTTTTGATCGTCCTTCCGGTGTAATTCAGGAAAACGTCCTCCAGGCTTATCTTATGCACATTCACCGAAAGAACCCTCACTGAGAACTCCTGGGCCATCCTGAGGACATCGGGGATCTTGGTTTCGGCTCTCTCAAGGGTGACAGTAAGACACTTCTGACATTCCTGATATTCTTTTATGGACCTTATGCCAGCCATGGCCGACA
>CAZRTO010000077.1:0-4846 GCA_964603025.1 uncultured bacterium
GAATCAACGGTAAAGTCTCGTCCCGGGGGTCACCATCTCCCCGAATCTCTCAAAATAAATGGATGACGTATGATGAGGGAAAGGTCCCGTAAAGGCCCGTGAAGTGATGAAGGGCATAGGGAAAAGGCCCTTAAGGGCCCATAAAGGCATGAAGGGCGGAGGGCAAAAAATGCGATTGTTGTTATGCCCTTCCAACCTTCCGCCTTTTAACGCTTTGAGGGCCGTTATGGGCCTTTAATGTCTATGTGCTAAAATCTATCTTATGGCAATTCCCTCATATCCCGTATTCAAGCCGCTTGAAATGGATGACAAGGAGCTTTTTGAAAACTATTATTCTAAACGCGGGATAGCGATCTCAGACCATACATTCACCAATTACTATATCTGGCGCAAGCTCGACAGGACACAGCTGACCGTAATAGACGGGTATCTTTGTCCTATGGTCATAGGCCCGGATAAAAAGCCGCATTTTATGATGCCTTTGGGTGAGGGCAATATCAGGGAGGTCGTAAGGATATGTCTTGAACACGCGGGATCTGTCATCAGGGTAGATGAAGCTTTCCGGACGGCTTTGGGAGAAAGCGAAGAATACAAAATTGTCGAGGACAGGGACCAGTTCGACTATATATACCTTTCAAAAGACCTTGCGGAGCTAAAGGGCCGGCGATTTGACGGCAAAAGGAACCACATAAACGCTTTTTTAAAGATCAACAGTTTTGCCTATGAGAAAATGACTGCCGCGCATATCGAGGAATGCATCGAATTGAATGAATTGTGGTGCAGGAATAAGAGCAGGGAGAGCGAATCTTTCCCGAACCTTGAATGCGAGGCCGATGCCGTGAAAGAGGCACTGCTCAACAAGGAGCTTTTAGGCCTTGCGGGCGGCGTATTGGTTTCCAGCGGCAAGATCATAGCGTTCAGCCTGGGGCAGAAGCTCACCGAAGACACGGCTGTCGTGCATATAGAAAAATCCGATCCTTCCATGCGCGGGGCGGCACAGCTCATGAACAGGGAGTTTGTCCGCAACGAATGGGCCGGCTTTGCCTATATCAACCGCGAGCAGGACATGGGGCACCCGGGACTGCGCAAGGCCAAGGAGAGTTATCATCCGGCGGGGATGGGGAAGAAATACAATATCAGCCAAACAAAGGCCCGTCAAGAATAAGGCCCATAGGGGCCCGTAAAGAGTAAAAAGGCGGAGGGCAAAAAAGGCCTAAACAATGATCAGCCTTTTCACCCCTCCGCCCTTCCTGCCTTGATGGGCCCTTACGGGCCTTTATGGGCCTTTCTGCCTTCATGAGCCTTTTCTGCATAGCGAGTTGATCAGCCGGTTCAGCAGAAACATTGTTCTTATTATCAGGGTATCCACCTCTATATATTGTATTTCCCCGATTAGAGATTTGCGGAAAGCCCTTCTGACCCAATCCTGCAGCTCTGCCAGAGATCTCTTGCTATATTTTAAAAACCTGATGTATTCTTTTAGCGAACCGCTATAATAACCCTCAATGAAATTTGCTGCAGAGGAGCTGCATGACCGGTCAATCTGATCTATTAGTTGGAACTCGTTTTTAGGCAATTTCGGCAGGAGCTTCTTTATTATTATCTCCTCGATCATATCCAGGTTCTTCCATACGATCATTTTTCTGTGTCCATAGTTATCGTTATCCATGCTTTACCCCCTTTCAGTCCTTTTTCACTTCCGCCTTTTCTGCCATTGCGGGCCTTTACGCGCCATTATGGGCCCTTACGGGCCTCTATGGGCCTTTCCCCATGTTTTCCCCCAGCAATTATCCCGCCACCAAAGTATGAAGAATGACGGATGATGGATGACGTGGGTAAAGACAGCATGAAAAAATGACGACGGACAGGGAGCTATGGTGTCTTTTCTTCATCCGTCATCCTTCATTCCTGCCTGCCGGCAGGCAGGCTTCATCCGTTTTTAATGCAAGTTTCACCCCCCTGGGAACGACTATATAGTAGAGCGCAAAAAGAAGCGCCGCAAAGAATCGAAGACTTGCCTGTTGGATTCGATTTTTTGTTTGAGTAAAAAGAGGGGGCGGCATTAACAACAGGCATGCCGCTCCCCCTTTTTAGAGGGGTTTTTAAGGAAAGGAGAACTAAAATGTGCGAAAATATCAAGGATAACAGCGGTGCCGTCAAGGCTGAGAACGAGGCCATCTTACGCGATATATTAGCGCAGTACAGCTCGAAAAAAGATATGTTGCTCGATAGCCAGTCAGCGGATGCCGATGACAATGAGTCTATATATAGCGCGGAAGAAGCATATATGCCGCAGGAACTGATGGCAGTAGTATTTTTGGGAACAAATTGAGAAAAGGGAGGGGATTGAGATGAATGCACCAGTATCAGGGGTCGGTCCAACTCAGCAACCTGCACAAATAGTTGCGCCGGCAATTCCAGAACAGCGGTCTGTCGCGCAGCCAAGCCAAGCCCAAAGACCGTCAGCCCAAGTCATGACCCAGCAGGCTGTGCAGTTGTTTAACGGGATATTTCAATTACCCCCTGATCTGAATTACGCAAACGGAGTGACGTATGAACAGGTTCAGGGAAAGGTCTCAAAAGAGCTTTTCGATCTCATAGCCAATGGGATGAAGACCAGTAATGAAGTGCAGGGGAGCGATAATACCATTACTGCAGACGAAATAGAGGGATTTATAAGCAATGTAGCCATTTTCATGCAGATGGCCCAGCTTGATCCCAACGATCCGACCGAATTGGCCAGGGTGGCCAGGCTTTATAACAAGAATGGCGGGCAATATACAAGGGTCAACATATCGGATTTTCAACAAATAAGAGGTTTGATCGAGCAGAATTGGACAACTGCAAGCGCGACCGATCCTTATGAAAAAGCGGCGCAGGTTGTAGGCAATGAGGCGCAGGCCGCACAGATCAGCCCGATGCTGGATATGATAAGTCGCAAACTAAACAGGGCCGATTATAAGGATGCCCAGCCGGAGGGCCAGAAAAGCGTTCTTTCGGCATTTTTGTTGGCTTCCAGCCTCAGGATAGACATCTCAGAGCTTTATGGGGATGGAAGTGAGAGGCCGGCTCCCAGAATCGATCTTTTGCCTGATGATGAAGCTTCTGCAACGCCTTCTCCTCAACCGGAAACTGTTGCCGAAAATCCAGCGCCGGCAGTCCGGCCTGAGAGACAGGGCCAGCAGTCCTCTGCGGCTATACAAGCGGAGATAAGGAAGGAGATCGAGAATATTAATGAGCTGGCTCGACAAAATGATCCGGCACTCGCGCCGTTGTTTGAAAAGCAAAGAGAACACGTTCGTTTAATGGGTCAGATCGCGGTATTGTCCAAGGATCTTGAGACTTTATTGGAAATTGAAGGGGGAAGTGCAAAGTTAAGGCCGGGAGCGGATCCCTCGGAAGCACAAAAAGTTTTGGATGAATTTAATAGGCTTAGGCAGAAAATCGACGCGTTCCCGGGAGAGATCGATGCTGTATACAAAGGCATACTGGAAAATCCAGATATATCTTCAAGAGCAAAGTCGCAGGCCCGCATCCTGATGGGCGACGTTGATGCCGTTCTTGGCGACGAATCTGCTCCCGCACATATCAGAGGTAGCGTATCCTTTGGCAAGTATCTCCACGCGCTTTCTGAGGCTGTGGAAAAAGATAGTAGTGGGCGTCCCGTGACCGGAGATGACGGGGAGCCCAGATATAACGTTGAGAAAAAAGCCGCCGCTGAGACGCATTTGGATAGAGCCCTTGCGGAATTCAAGAGCGCTTTTAATAACGGAGCTTTTGCCGAAGGCATGACCGACGAAGAAAAGGTCTCTACTGTTACCATTTTGGCGGAGATGCTAAAGGAAAAGAAAGATGCCGTTGAATTGAGCGGGATTATATCCAAAAGCAGACCTTTATTTGTTCAGTTCTATAACGGAGGAAACTTCGGCGCGACAATAACCTCGACTGAGTCAAAATTGCAGGTGATCTCGTTCCTGTTATCCGGAGAAACCGATCTTGATATAAGAAGCGGACTGGTAGAAGCAGGATTAAAGCTCGCGCCGGATAATCCGGCATTGAAAGCTGAAAAGGAAAAGATAGATCAGGAAAAAGGCAGATTGGCCGCAATCCCGCAATTAGAAATTCCGGGTGCAACAGAAGACAAAGAGACTCCTGTCGAGGTTGTGGTTCCAGCGGTTCAAGAGCAAGCTCCCGAAGCTCCTGAAATCGGGATGCCGGAAGCTGCTCCAGAAGAGCCTAAAGCCGAGGGTGCGGAAAGATCAGCGCAGACGGAGGTTTTGCCTGCGGTCGAGGACGGCAAGCCTGCAAGCGTTCCGGCTGAGCCTGAAGCTGTTGAAGAGGGCGCCACTCCGGAACAAGTCCAAACAGATGAGCCAGAAGATAAAGGCGGTTGGATGGGCATGGTTGATGATTTTCTTGCCGCAGCGAGCACCTCGGATTTTTCTAAAATGGCTTCAATAACTGAGGAGCTCCGCGGAGTGATAAAACAGGCCCCCACAGCAAAAGAAGAGATCCTAGGATATATCGAAGGCAAATGTGAAGGCAAGCCTCAACAGGTTCTCGGCAAAGTAGATATGTTAAGGCAGGCTCTCGGCCGGGTCTGAAGGAGGGGTAGGAATGTCAAGCGTTAGCGGGATAGGGCCGTTACAGAACATCCTATATGGGCAGATAATTCCGCCAAGGCAGCAGACTACGGTATCGGAACTTGAGCGGGAAGTGTTGGCGGACGTAGCTTCTCTGGCCGGATTGCCTCAGGCCGATGCAGAAAAAGCCGTTTCCGCGTTCAATGACCAGAAAGTCACGGTTAATTTTTCAAACCCAAAAAATAGACAGGAAGAGAATGTCC
>CAZRTO010000078.1:0-4532 GCA_964603025.1 uncultured bacterium
ATCTTGTGGACCTTGATCAGGTTGGTAGTGCCCGGCACGCCTATCGGTACGCCGGCAGTGATAACGACCAAGTCGCCTTTTTTTAGGAGTTTTTTCTCGACCACAGCTTTTTCCACAAGGCTTATCATCTCATCCGTGGTCTTGCATTTACCTATTATGACCGGACTTACTCCCCAGTAAAGAGAAACCCTGCGGGCGGCTTTTTCACCCGTCACGGAGGCTATGATCGGAACATTGGGGCGCCATTTGGACATCATAAGCGCCGTAGAACCCGAAGTAGTGAACGTTATTATGGCTTTTGCCTCTATATCCTCACAGGTATGAACGGTCGCGTGCGATACCGCGAACGACACGTTGCCGACCACGTCCTTTTTATGTATGTGAGACCTGCGCTGTCCTGATTCTTCAGCCCTTTCCGCAATGCGGTCCATTATCTTTACCGATTCTTCGGGATACTGGCCGCTGGCGGTCTCTTCCGACAGCATGACCGCGTCAGCGCCGTCCATGATGGCGTTGGCCACATCGGACGATTCGGCCCTGGTAGGCCTGGGGCTTGAGACCATCGACTCGAGCATCTGGCTTGCCACGATCACCGGTTTTGCCGCCCGGGCGCACTTTTTTATGATCTCTTTTTGTACTATCGGGACATCTTCCGGAGGAAGCTCAACCCCCATATCCCCTCTAGCGATCATCACCGCGTCCGCGATGGCGATTATCTCGTCGATGTTCTTTATGGCCTCGTAATTCTCTATCTTGGCTATTACGGGGATATTGCCTCCGTTGTCGGCGATGCTTTTTTTTGCCTCAAGTATGTCCGCGGGGCTTTTTACGAATGACAAAGCGACATAATCGGCTTCTGCCGCCACCGCTGTTTTTATGTCTTCCCTGTCCTTTTCTGTCAAGGCTTTTTTAAAGATGGAAACTCCCGGTATGTTGATGCCCTTGTGCTCGCCCAGCATTCCGCCTGTCTTGACCGTGCAATAGATCTCCGTACCGGATATATTCTTGACCCTCAGGTCTATAAGACCGTTATCTATCAGTATTTTCTGTCCGGGTTTTAATTTTTCCGGTAGCGCGGAATAATCAGTGGACACCCTTTTTTCATCGCCGTCGGTTTGCTTGGACGTTATTATGAACTCTGAGCCGGCCTTGATAAGGACGGGTTGTCCGTTCTTCAGTTTTCCGGTCCTGATACGGGGTCCCTGAAGGTCGATAAGCACGGCGATCCCGCTGCCGAGAGCTCTTATTGTCTTTATAAGCTCGATCGCGCCCTTGCCGTCCTCATGGGACATGTTTATGCGGAATATATCTGCGCCGGCCTTGATGAGCGAAGATATTTTGTCCTTGCTCATGGATACCGGGCCTAAAGTGGCTATTATCTTGGTTTTGCTCATTGTGACTCCATTATAACATGTAGACTGTCTGTGCAAAACGGCCCAAAATTTGCTAAACTGAAAAAAGGAGGATCAATTTAATGAGAAAACCGATCGCAGCTGGCAACTGGAAGATGTTCAAGACCGCTAAAGAGGCTTCAAAGATGATATCCGAGCTTAAAGAACTGGTAAAGGGCGTGTCCGACCGTGAAGTGGTCATATGCCCCACTTATACGGCGCTTGAATCGGCCGTCAGCGCTGCCAAAGGCTCAAACGTAAAAATAGGGGCACAGAACGTCTACTGGGAGGAAAAAGGCGCGTTCACCGGCGAAATAGCCCCCGGAATGATCAAAGATCTGGGATGCGAATATGTGATAATAGGCCACTCCGAACGCAGGCAGTATTTCGGGGAGACCGATGGCACCGTCAACAAGAGAATATTCGCGGCGCTCAAAGCCGGGCTAAAACCCATAATCTGCGTGGGGGAAACGCTGGAGGAAAGAGAGTCCGAAAAGACCTTTTCCGTGATCGAGACCCAGATAAAGGGCGGGCTCAAGGGCCTTTCCGCGGAGCAGATGAAGGACTGCGTGATAGCTTACGAGCCTGTCTGGGCTATCGGCACAGGCAAGATCGCATCAAAGGAACAGGCCCAGGAAGTGCACGCGTTTATCAGAAAATTGCTCTCCGATCTTTTGGGCAAGGATACTGCGGATGCGACAAGGATACTGTACGGCGGAAGCGTAAAACCCGATAATATGAAGGACCTTATGTCCCAGCCGGACATAGACGGAGGACTGGTAGGCGGAGCAAGCCTGGAAGCAGAGTCGTTCGCAAAGATAGTGAAATACTAACGAAAGGAACAGGTATGAAGACAGAAGCTATCGGAGAGTTGATGCAGGAAAAGTTGAAAGGTCTTAAAAATGATGTCCTGGGAGTGCTTTCCGACCTTTCAAAGGTATCTTTGACCGAAGGAAAAAGCTTTTCAGCGTGTGATAAGGCATCAAAAGACCTCTCGGAGATTGCCTTGGGTCCGCTCCTGTCTTTCACGGTCTCTTCCGTTAAGTCTGCTATGAAACCCCTTAAAGTAGGCGTTCTTTTTTCAGGCGGCCCTGCATCAGGCGGGCACAATGTGGTCGTGGGACTCTATGACGCTCTCAAGGAAATGGACCCTAAAAGCGAGGTCATCGGCTTTATGAACGGGCCCGACGGACTGCTCAAAGCCGACGGCAAAGCCCTGTCAAAAGAAGATATTGACGGCGTAAGGAATCAGGGAGGGTTTTATCTTCTAGGGACTTCCAGAACAAAGTTCGAAAAAGAGTCCGACATGGCAAAATGCTCCGAAACTATAAAGAAATTCGATCTGGACGGCCTTCTTATCATAGGCGGGGACGATTCCAATACCAACGCCGCTCATCTGGCGAACCACCTTAAAAAGGACGGTTCAAAAGCCGTTGTAGTGGGCATCCCGAAAACGATAGACGGAGATCTGGCGTACCTACCCTATCTGCAGACCTCGTTCGGATTCTATACCGCCGCCAGGACTTACGCTGAAATGGTCGGCAACATCTGCAGGGACCTTCCTTCCAGCAGGAAGATATGGCATTTTGTAAAGCTGATGGGTCGCTCGGCCAGCTGGATAACGCTTGAGACCGCCTTCCAGACCAGGCCTAATATCGCGCTGATCGGCGAAGAGATAAAGGAAAAGAAGATGACGCTCTCTCAGGTCATCGATATGGTCTGCGATGTTATCGAAAAAAGGCACAAGGCCGGAAAAAAATACGGCATAGTGCTGATCCCCGAAGGCATAGTGGAGTTCATCCCTGAGATAAAGGGACTTATCCAGGGCATCAACAAAGCGATCGTCAGCATAGGCAACGAGAATTTTCTTAAAATGCACATATCAGAGAGAAGGGAAAAGGTGCTTGTTGAGATATCCCAGGAGAACGAAAGGCTTTTCGCTTCTCTGCCCCACAATGTCCAGAACGGTCTTCTTTCGGGCCTGGACCCGCACGGCAATGTTCAGGTCTCCCAGATAGCTTCGGATATACTAATAATGGAGCTTGCCAGCGACAAACTGCATAAAAAAGGCATAAAGCTGACCACCCAGACCCATTTTTACGGTTATGACGGCAGGTGCGGCTATCCTACATGGTTCGATGCCACCTACACCTATAATCTGGGCAGGGCAGCCAGCGTGCTTGTGGCAAACGGTAAAGCCGGCTATATGGTAACGGTCAATAACATACAGGCATCTTTTGATAAATGGCAGGCACAGGCTATACCTCTGGCAGGGATGATGAACGTTGAAGAACGCAAAGGCAAGGACTCTCTTGTCATATCCAAGTATCTGGTGGACTTAAATACCAGGGCCTTTAAAGAATTTGAAAAGAACCGCGATGAATGGGCTCTTGAGGATCGCTATCTATGTCCCGGACCGGTCCAGTACTGGGGCCCGGACGAGCTGGTCAAGGCAAAAGCGGAGACTATGTCGCTTAACGCCTGATCTTCAGGCAGAGTTTCTATCAATTAAGGAAAAAAACATGCCGGGAACGGTTTTTTTTAACATTTCGATCGTCCTCATATAGTATTCCGGCGCCCGCTTCCATGATATATTTTCGTTATGTGAGCATTGCTCGTTGGTATATCCTTGGGGATAGAGGTCAATTTCTCCATGATCTTTTGTCTCGGCATAGAAATGCAACGGATCGCCGTTTTCCAAAATTGCTGAAAGATGAGCTTCTTTTCCCAGGCGTCTCATTGTCCAGACAAGTGCAGATGAATATTCCAGGCATTTTGCATTGGGATAATGGGTGCTTACGACGTTTATGACATGCGCCTTTACCCGGCTAATATCCAATGGCCTGGCAAATCGAGGCAACCCGGATATAGAGCGGTTTCCGACTGGTGATATTCTCATCAATTATTAATCGCAAGATATGCGAGAAAATTTCAAGCCGTGAGAACTATCGTCAGCTTCCAAGCAAAGATATGAATCTCTGTTCCGAAAGGATCTTGACCCCAAGTTTTTCGGCTTTGTCATATTTCGATCCCGGTTCTGTGCCTGCGACCACATAATCCGTCTTCTTGCTGACCGAGGATGTAGCCTTGCCGCCCAGGGCTTTGACCTTTGCTTCGGCCTCTTCCCTGGACATTCCGGCC
>CAZRTO010000079.1:0-4515 GCA_964603025.1 uncultured bacterium
CGATAGTATTACATGAACAGGATCGCGTTTGCTGTCGACCCATATTTAAGGTCTTCTACGGCCCCCCGGTTCTTCGACACCCGCGTTCACGCCGCGGCCGCCAGAAGCCTGGCGTTCTCCTGCGGCACAGGACCTTTAAGAGCCTATATTGAAAGAGGCGGGATATTTTCCTTCAAAGGGGAGAAGATCGCGGGTACGGAAGCTTTCGCTCTGGAGCTATTATCGGCAGGCGCGCATCAGATAATGATCCCGCGCGGAAAATCCGCACAAATGATAGAGCTTTCGGCTTCGACCCTGCTATCCGGCCAGAATCAGGGCATGCCAAAAGGATACCGCGAAACCCTCGACCTCATTGATACCATTGAGCTAAAAAGCCATCTGATCGGCTCGGATCTGTACGCAAAAATTCTTGCAGATATCTCCTGGAAAGGCAACGAAATAGCAAATAAGATCGCTGCGGCCGGACTGGGCCTGGCTGGCGCCGGTTTTCTTATATACACTTTCCCCATGAACAGCTTTCTGCTGAGGCTGGCCGGGTCCGCATATATCGCCGGAGGAGCTCTTAGTTGGGCCGCGGCCGGATCTGATACGGCAAAGTGTATGGATATACTGCAGGCGGCGATGAGACCTACTTTTGCCGAGATGGAGCCCTACAAAGCACCGGAAGTCATCTCGGTCATCGGCAGGATAAGGGATACGTCAGTCAAAGAAATATACATCGGATCTCTTCCCGATGCTTCGAGACGTATTCTTGAGCAATAAAGCAGGCCCGCGCGTTTGAAACTTGGCGCGGCTTGTTATAAAATATTTCCTGGTAAGGCACTATGATAAACCCCGATAAAATGACTGCCGCGCTTCAGGACGCACTAAACCGCGCCGCCGGCCTTTGCCGGGATGCGGGGCAACAGGAGATCACATCACGCCATGTCCTTGCAAGTATTCTGGAGGACGGCTCAGGGACCACATCGGAGATGATTTCGGAAGCAGGGTCTGATCCTGCTGCGATGCTTAAGCAGCTGCGGGTTCAGCTGGACAAGCTGCCAAAAGTCAGCGGTACAGGGGTTGAGCCTTTCGTGGGCAATGATCTAAACCTGGCATTCAACGCGGCAAGCGAGCTTGCCAAAGAAATGGATGATGCTTTTGTCAGCACCGACCATTTTCTTCTGGCACTGTCCAAACTGAATAAGCTGGCAGTCCCCTACCAGAAACTGAAAGAAGCCGTCACAAAGATAAGAGGAGGGCATAAAGTGGAAGACCAGAACGCGGAAAGCAAATACAATTCTCTGAAAAGATACGGGAGAGACCTGACCGAACTGGCAAAGAGCGGAAAGATAGACCCTGTTATAGGAAGGGACGAGGAGATCCGCAGGATCATACAGATACTATCCAGAAAGACGAAGAACAATCCTGTCCTTATCGGGGATCCCGGCACGGGAAAGACGGCGATCGTCGAGGGCCTGGCGATCAGGATCGCCAGAGGCGACGTCCCGTCCGGGCTCAAGGACAAACATATCGTTGCCCTGGACCTGGCATCCCTGGTAGCCGGCGCAAAATACCGGGGGGAGTTTGAGGACAGGCTTAAAGCGGTTCTGAAAGAGATAGCGGAAAGCGAAGGCCGGATAATCCTGTTCATTGACGAACTGCACACGCTTGTCGGCGCCGGGGCCGCCGAAGGGTCGATAGACGCTTCCAATATGCTCAAGCCCATGCTGGCCAGAGGCGAACTGCGCTGCGTAGGCGCGACCACGCTGGACGAGTACAGGAAATATATAGAAAAAGACAAGGCGCTCGAAAGAAGGTTCCAGACGCTCCTGGTAAAGGAGCCGACCGTGGAAGAGACCATAGGGATACTGCGCGGGCTGAAAGAGCGCTATGAAGTACACCACGGCGTCAGGATCAAGGATACGGCGATAGTAGCGGCGGCCACGCTGTCCGACAGGTATATTACGCAGAGGTTCCTCCCGGACAAGGCGATAGACCTGATAGACGAGGCGGCGTCAAAGCTCAGGATAGAGATAGACAGCCTGCCGTCCGAGATCGACGAGATCGACAGAAAAGTTCTGCAGCTCCAGATCGAGGAACAGGCGCTGAAAAAAGAAAAAGATGATGTTTCGCGAGAGAGGCTGGAAAAGGTCAGAAAAGAGATCGTTTCGCAAAAAGAACAGAGCTCGGTAATGAAAGCAAAATGGAACGCTGAAAAAGGCCTGATCAATGATGTCAAAGCGGCCAAGCAGCGCATTGAAGACCTGAAGCTTGAGGAGTTGAACGCCACGCGCTCGGGCAACCTGGAAAAGGCGGCTCAGATAAAATACGATTCCCTGCTCAAGGCCCAGAAAGAGCTTGAGGAAAAAGACGGAAAGCTGAACGACCTCAAAAAAGAAGGCTCCATCCTCAAGGAAGAGATCGACGAGGAAGATATCGCGGAAGTTGTGGCCAAATGGACCGGCATCCCTTTAAGCAAGCTGATGAGCTCGGAAATAGAAAAGCTGGTAAAAATGGAGGACAAGCTGAAAGACCGCGTCGTAGGCCAGGACGAGGCGATCTCGGTCATAGCCAATACCGTCAGAAGGTCGCGCAGCGGGCTTGTGGACCCCAACCGCCCGACGGGTTCTTTTATTTTTGTCGGGCCAACCGGAGTGGGAAAGACATACCTGGCCAAAACGCTGGCATGGTTCTTGTTTGACGACGAAAACGCGATGGTAAGGATAGACATGTCGGAATATATGGAAAAATACTCCGTAAGCCGCCTTATCGGAGCGCCTCCGGGATACGTGGGATACGAAGAAGGCGGACAGCTCACCGAAAAAGTGCGCCGCCGCCCCTACTCCGTAGTGCTTTTCGACGAGATAGAAAAAGCCAGCCCCGAAGTGTTCAATGTATTTCTCCAGATACTGGACGATGGGCGCCTGACCGATGGACAGGGTCATATAGTGGACTTTAAGAACACGCTGATCATCATGACGTCCAATATCGGCTCGGAGCTTTACGGCGAAGAAAAAACACAGAAAGACACAAAAGAAAAAGTAATGGAACAGATCCGGCGCCAGTTCAAGCCGGAGTTCTTAAACAGGGTGGACGGGATCATATTCTTCAACAAGCTGGGAGAAAAACAGATAGAGCGTATCGTGGCCATACAGCTAGGCGAGCTAAAAACCCGCCTCGAAGCAAGGAAGATCTATGTAGACTTCTTGCCGGAAGCGGTGGCATTCCTTGCCAAAGAAGGGTTTGACCCTCTCTACGGAGCAAGGCCCCTCCGCCGGCTCATAGAACAAAAGGTCCAGAACGAGCTTGCCGTGCACCTTCTCAAAGGCGAGTTCAAAGAGGGAGATCATATAACGGTCGGTTACGACGCAAAGAAAGATATTTTCGAGTTCAAGAAGAAATAAACGGCTTGTTGTTGACGCCAGGCGAACCCTACAAGTCGTTAAAACAAGCCTACTTATAAAGATTTATCGAAAACGGAGCATGGGCTGGCTTATCGCCCTAATTGAACCTGCTTCAACAAACCAAAAAAAACCTAGAGAAACAACAAATTCAGAACCTTACTGCAATTACGATATTTAAAACTATGTTTGTTTGGGGAATTCATCAAAATATAACAAACGACCTTTTACCTTCTACCTTTTCTTTCATTAAGCTCGGGCACGACAAAAACCCGCCCAGAATCTGGGATTTCAGTCCAATTATTTTCTGGCAAACTTAATCGCCATGTTACTCCTGATACCGTATCATATTTTAAAGTTAGTAATCCCCCATCGTTCATAATAATTTTATATCGGTCTTTTGTCAAAATAGAAGCACATATTATGAGACTTACACTCAGAATAACGGCTATAGCAATATTTTTCATAAACAAATCCTCCTTCAAGAAATTAGAAACGTGCGCACCTCCCATCTCTTAGAATTTTTCTGTGATACCGATAGGCTGCCTGTCGTATATTCTCTTTTATATTTGAAAGGCCGTCTTTTAACTTAATTAGCTGTTCTATTTTAGAATGAATATCTTGATTTTGAAGTAGGTGGGGGTCTTCAATAAATTGTTCTCGCGAAAGCCGGATAACTACAGCTCTTCGATCCACACGATCAGGAAGGAGACACCAAAGAGACTCGCGAATCCTATCTGGCTGGTTGGAGTCTTCGGTGCAATAAAAATCAAAATAAACTGCGACTGAACTATTAATCCAACTTGCCGGGAAACACTCTTCAGGAAAATATGAAAGAAAAACTGTATTTGTCAAGTGCCTGAGATCACTAAATCCTTTGTGAAAGCGTGAAAAGCCCCTCGTCAATCGCGTGCCGTCAACAACCCACACCATATTTTTATAGAATTTTTCACGTCTCTTTATTTCATCGGATTTGATTGCAGAATGCTGAAATTCTATTATAAGTCCTTTATCCGTTTTTATGTCTGCGCGGTGTTTTTCTCCAGTCGTAGAATCGGCATGGTTGTTTTCCTGCCACTCCTTAGGAAAAAGGTCTTTCCATTTTCTGTGCCATGCCGTTTCATTCTCCCAC
>CAZRTO010000080.1:0-4450 GCA_964603025.1 uncultured bacterium
CCGCCGTGGTAGGCCTTATGATGTCGCACGTGATAGGCTTTAGCGACAAAAAAGCGCTTGAGTACGCGGAAATGCTGGGCTATGCGATGCAGCTGACAAACTTTCTCAGGGATATAAGGGAGGACTTTGAACAAAGACAGCGAATATACCTTCCGCAGGATGAGATGCACAAGTTCGGGGTAAGCGAGGATGATATTAAATGCCTTAGGGTTTCAGGCAATTTCAAAGAATTTATGAAGTTTGAGATCAAAAGGGCCAGAGAACTATACAGCGAGTCTGAAAAAGGCCTGCCGCTGCTGTCAAAGGACGGGCGTTTTGCGGTAAAAATGGCTTCAATACTTTACAGCGCGATATTGGACAAGATAGAAAAACAGAACTATGATATATTTTCCGGGAGAGCTCATACTAATATCCCCGAAAAGTTATTACTGCTTGCAAAGGAGGCGCTCAAAAGATGAAGGACAAAAAGGTCGCGGTCGTAGGGGCCGGCATAGGAGGCCTTGCCACCGCAGCAATGCTCGGCAAAAAAGGTTTTGATGTCACGGTCTTTGAAAAGAACGAGCAGCCCGGCGGCCGGTGCAGTGTGTTCGAAAAAGACGGGTTTATTTTTGATATGGGGCCGTCCTGGTACCTGATGCCGGACGTATTCGAGCAGTTTTACCGGCTTACCGGAGAGAACATCTCCGACCATCTAGACCTTATCAAGCTGGACCCGTCCTACAGGGTTTTCTTCAAGGATGAGGGGCCGACGGTCGATCTGTCGGCAGACCTGGAAAAAGACTTGCCGGTATTTGAGCGCCTGGAAAAAGGCAGTCCGGAAAAGATAAAACTATACATGAAAAAGTCCAGGGAACACTATGATATCGCGATGAACAAGTTCATTTATAAGAACTATGATTCGATCTTTGATTTTTTCAGCCTTGATCTTATTCTCGAGGGACTTAAGCTCAACATCCTCTCAAAAATGCAGAAATACGTGGAAAGATACGTCAAGGACCGTCGGATACAAAAGCTGCTCCAGTACCAGCTGGTATTCCTCGGGAATTCGCCTTATAACGCCCCTGCCATCTACAACATAATGAGTCACGTGGACTTTAACATGGGGGTTTTCTACCCGCAGGGCGGGATATATAAAATAACTGAGTCCCTGACAAACATCTGCAAGAAGAACGGCGTGAAGATCCGGATGAACTCCCCCGTCACAAAGATAAACTCCGAGAATGGGAAGGTGTCGGACCTAACATTAAAAAACGGCGAAGAGCTGGATTTCGATCTGGTCGTTTCGAACGCGGACCTACATCACACGGAGACACAGCTTCTTTCGCCGCAGGACAGATCGTTTTCCGATAAGTATTGGAAAAAACGCGTCCTGGCGCCCGCGGGACTTGTCCTTTATCTGGGAATTGACGGCAAGATAGATGGCGCCCTGCACCACAACCTGATCTTTTCAAAAGATTGGAAAAAGAACTTTTCGCAGATATTCGACCGACCGATCTGGCCGGATGATCCTTCTTTTTACCTCTGCGTCCCGAGCAAAACAGACCCGTCCGTCGCACCGCAAGGCAAAGAGAACGTATTTGTATTTGTCCCCATAGCATCGGACCTGGATTATACCGAAGACGAACTTTCAAGATATACTGACAAGATATTATCTACCATGGAAAAAGAAATGAGCATCCCGGACCTTCAAAAACGCATCCTTTACAAGAGGATCTTCTGCGTGAAAGACTTTAGGGAAAGATATAACAGTTTCCGTGGAAGCGCGCTCGGCCTGGCGCACACGCTGATGCAAACGGCGATATTCAGGCCGAACAATATAAGCAAAAAAGTCAAAGACTTGTACTATGTAGGAGGCAATACAAATCCGGGTATCGGCGTGCCGATGTGCCTTATCAGCGCGGAACTGGCTTACAAAAGGATCATAGGCAACAAGAGCTCAGGACCGCTGAGCAAGCTTTAAGCGGTAAGCTGTAAGCCTAGCATTTGAATTTTGAAATTTGCGCTTCATTTGGATTTAGTGCTTAGATCTTAGAGTTCATTAATTTGCATCCGCTATCAATATATCCCATTATCTCTTCCAGTTTATCCACGATCACATCGGCTTTTTTGAGATATTCCTTCGGCAAAGACGTCGTCACAGCAAAACAAAACATCCCGGCGGATTTGGCCGAAGCTATCCCGTTGGGCGCGTTCTCTACAACAACGCACTTTTTCGGCGGAACTTTGAGCGCCCTGGCGGCTTTTAAATAAGGCGCCGGATGAGGCTTGCCCAGCTTTAAGTGATCGCCAGCTACAATGACATCGAATTTTGCCCTTATCGATCCGGGGAGTATCTTTTTGATCTCTCCTTCCGGAGTCCCGGAAACAAGCGCCAAAAGATACCCTTTCCCTTTTATGCAGGACAGAAAGTCCTCGACACCGAAAAAAACATGCCTTCTGAAATACTTCTTGAATATCTTTGCGCGCTGAGCGAAGATCTTCCTGCCGGTGCCGGCCGTGTATCTCAAGCCTTCTCTGGCAAAGAGTTCTTTGAGAGTTTTTTGCCACTTCTCACCTTCCCTGATATACGCATCAAACGCCGTAGCCCGTATCCCGTAAGGCCTCAGGGCTTCGTACCAGGCTATGTAATGGTACGGCATCGAATCCACGATGACCCCGTCCATATCGAATAAGATCGCTTCAAAACGGCCTTTTAGAGTTTTCATCTTCATACTCAATTATATCAAAGCTTGCCAAAAACGCTCCGGTGTTCTAATATACATATTGATATGGATTATTCCACAAGACGCCTGGAAGCTCTGGCTGACGGTATTTTTGCCATCGCGATGACGATACTGGTCGTTTCCCTCGACATCCCGCATCTGAGCGGAGGGTCGGTTGATAAAGGCGTGAGTTTTTTCCTGCTCGGACAGGCCCACAAGATACTCAACTACTTCCTTAGCTTTGTGCTGCTTGCAGTGTTCTGGATCCAGCATCATCAGCATTCTCACATAACCGACCGCACGGACAATGCCCATCTTTGGATAAATATGTTCATCCTTATGTTCATCTCGCTGATCCCGTTCACAACATCACTTATAAGCACTTTTACGTTCGACAGGGTCGATGAAACGTTGTTCGGTCTGAACATACTTGTAATAGGCGTATTGTTCTACGCAAGCCTTTACTACGCGCGGTCCAGAGACTGCCTTTCAAAGACAAAGCCGGTCCCGGACGCATCGCTGGAATATCTTAGAAAGAACGCGTTAATAACTCCTGTAGTGGCCCTGGTCGGAATAGTTTTTGCGGCTTTGACGCCCTATTACAGCCCTTTTGTATACCTTCTGATACCGGTACTCATGGCCTTAAGAATGAGGGAAAAGAGAGCTCAATAGACCGTTATACGATAACTTCTTGTTTTCGCCGGAGGCATGTCTTTTTCCCAAGGTCTTTTGTACTCGAGGGATATCTCCGACCCGCCCTTTTTCAACGCTTTTAGTATCCAGGTCTGGCTGCCTCCGGAACCGGACAGCACAGGTTCAACAGGAGAATATGAGGAATCAACAAAACCCACGCTGCCTTCCGGGGACACCCGGCTTAGTTCCCAAGAATATCCGGTAGTGGGATTTGATTCCAAAGTAACCGCAAATGTACTCCCGAACGGCACTTTCAATGTTTTTCCGGAATGGCCGGCCCCACAACGACTGCATGCATGCACGGACGCGGATGCCGCAAATGCCATCGCTATAACGGCGATCATGATGCCTTTCATAAAGCAATTATATCACCGCATGGCGCAATAACATGTTATCTGGTAAAATATTAGAAAAACAAAAAGGAGCGTTATAATGGAGGTTCAAGGACGCGACAAAGGCGATCTGGTACTGTTGGCGCTAAGCACCTGTGTATGGTGCAAAAAAACAAAGAATCTCCTTAAGGATCTGGGCGTTGCCTACAGATTCGAAGATGTTGACCTGCTGGAAGGAGCCGAAAGAACAAAAGCCCTCAAAGAATTCGAGAAATGGAATCCCGGAGGAGGATTCCCTCTGCTGATAATCAATAATAAAAAGTGCGTAAAAGGCTTCAATGAAGAAGAGATCCGTGAGGCCCTGAAATGAAAAGCGCTGAAGGTCTGAAGAACGGAAGCTCTGAAGTGTTATTTCAAAAACTTTCAAAAGAAGCAAGTGAAGGCGGGTATTTCCTCAATCCGGATAAAGACTTCGTCCTGGACCTTTGTGAGGGGCTACTGACCAACGAGAAAAGGTTCGGATATATGGCCTGTCCCTGCCGCCTGGCATCCGGGAAAAAAGACGAGGACCTTGATATTGTCTGCCCCTGCGACTACCGCGACAGCGACATAGAAAAATACGGCGCCTGTTACTGCGGCTTATATGTTTCAAAAGAGGTGGCCGAAGGAAAAAAGAATATATCATCTATCCCTGAGAGCCGTAGGGGTCAGTCGCGACTGACC
>CAZRTO010000081.1:0-4448 GCA_964603025.1 uncultured bacterium
TTCTTCGACACGGTATCGTCCGCTAAAAAGATGGACTGAGGGACATAACCGATATTATTTTGCCACGATCGTGTATTATCTGTACAAAGTTCAATGCCGTCTATCAATATGCGACCACTGTTTACAGGCAACAGCCCCAAAATCAAATCTATAAGCGTGGTTTTGCCAGCTCCTGTGGGACCCACCACCCCCACAGTTGTATTTGCCAAAATACGTAAACTGATATCGCTTATCGTTTGAGAGGATGCCCCGGGATATTTGAAGCTCACATTCTCAAACACCATATCTTTGGTGTATCTAAGCCGTTTTTTATCCTCATCACCTAGATACTCAGGAGTAATTCTTTTACCTGAAAACTCCTTAACAAGCTGTTCCAGTATGGGCGCCCCCACGCGCATTCTTGTAAGCGCTACGTAAATCTGGTTAATCGACGGTTTAAGGCGTAAGATACCAAGCACATAAAGTCCTATTACAGGCAACATAGCCCCCAGCACAACACCTTGGAAGATCATCACATAAAGCAAGATAAGTAAAACCAGACCAAATGCTAGCAATTCGAGCATATGTTGGGGAACTTCTGAAATAATCTGTGCCGTTGACAAGCTTTTTGAATACAATACCGAAGCATGTTCAAATTCCCGAATATAAGCGTTTTCTCTGCCCAAAACTTTCAGGTCTTTGATACCCCCTAGCACCTCTGAAGATGTTTTGTAACGCGCAGTATTTGCGCTAATACGCAAATTGCCAGTATATGCCAACAACCTGTGGGATAGCAAATACACTATCGAATAAAACGCGCCAAACACTCCAAATATGGCTAAGGCGAAAAGCGGATTAACCATGACGATTAGCCCTAGCATTGCCAGCGATACTGTGCCGTAAACTAGCAATGATAGAGATGACTCAATAGAAAAAGACACAACCTGATCGACTTCTGACAAAATAGTTTTTGAAAGCTCGCTCGTATTGCGGTTTAAAAAATATAAATAAGGCTGGGAAAGATATTTCCTGAGCAGCCTTGCTCCTATGCTATTACGGCGCATATTTGAAAATCTGTACAACGAATATTTCGTAAGAGACTTGACCGCGGTAGCGATCACAAGCAATGCGAGCGTCAAGAGGCCAAGTGCCACTAGAAATGAATTAGAACTCTTAAATCCAAAATAAGAATATGCCGCAAAGAGGTAGGGATTTGTTTTGATCACCTGCGGCTCGCCCAATACTGATAAAAAAGGCATAATTGATGCCAACTCTATCATTTCCAATATTGCCATAATTATCATCATCGCAAAAAGGAATATCATCTTCGTTCGTTCTTGCGGCAACAGCAATTTCCATATATTTTGGTATGTTTTCAGCACTTGCTATCATTGCCCCCTTGTTGTTCATAACTATCAAATGCAATCGGACATCCTCTTCTGATTTCTTTACTTGCTCTCTTTCCAATAATTTGCGAATAATATTTAGGGCTCAAACCGCATCCCGGCCTTATAGACCTAATATTCTCTTCCGTGAACGTTTCCCCCTTTTCTATGTCTTTTACCGCATACAAAGACCTTCGGAACTTCAAAGAATCTTTCTCTGCGTTGATAGGCCCGTACTTTATCTCTCCAAGGGATAAATAAGCGTTCTTACATTCGCGCACCAGATGTTTCATTTCTTCCGGCTCCATGGAAAAAGCGCTGTCTACGCCTCCGTCAGATCGCCTGATAGTAAAATGCTTTTCTATCACTTCCGCACCAAGCCCGACACTTGCCACCGAAACGCCGACACCCATAGTGTGATCTGATATACCCACCCGGCACCCGAATCTTTCCTTCATGTCTGGAATCATCAATATGTTAGAGTTCTTAGGGTCTGCCGGGTATGTGCTTGTGCACTTTAAAAGAGTTATATCTTCACATCCGCCGCTCCTCGCCGCGTCGACAGCCTCTTGTATCTCCTCAACAGTCGCCATTCCGGTAGATATCAGCATCGGCTTTCCGGTTGAAGCTACTTTCTTTATAAGCGGTATGTCGACTATCTCAAAAGAGGCGATTTTATACATCAGAACCGACAAAGATTCCAAAAATTCCACGGCAGTATCATCAAAAGGAGTACTAAAACCCATGACCCCGCGTTCTTTGCAGCGCTCAAATATAGGTTTGTGCCACTCCCAAGGAGTATGGGCTTCTTTGTAAAGGTCGTAAAGCTTTCTTCCGCACCACAGGCTTTTTGGGTCGTCAATAATGAATTCCGGCCTATCACTGTCTATTGTCATTGTGTCCGCTGTATATGTCTGCAGCTTTACGGCATCCACACCGGCCTCTGCCGCGGCGTCCACTATCTGGAGTGCCCTATCAAGGCTCTGATTATGATTGCCGGACATTTCGGCAATTATGAAAGGCTTATTTTTATTCATAACATCCTCCCAAGCACTTTGACCTCTCCAGAGTCACTACCTTCATAATCATCAAGATCAGAAAAACCAGCTTTCTTAAAAGCTCTTTCAGATGCGATGTTAAAGGCCTTTGTTTTTGCTATCAGCATCAATTTTTTTCTCTCGGAAAGGAATGCATCACAACCTGAACGTATGATCTTTGAGCCAAGCCCTCTACCTCTGTATAAAGGAGAAAGATTTATGCTTACTTCCCATTTTTTGTCGTCAATCTTACAAAATCTCACCATGCCAATAGGCTGCCCTTTATACTCGGCAATATATAACAAGCGGTCTGACATATCCAATGAAGATAAAAACCATCTATTATGATCTTCAACGGAAATCGCCTCCTGATTAAAGCTCATCTTTCTTGTCTCTTCGTCATTTCTCCATGCAAGAATTACTTCGCTGTCAGACAACACGGCTTTTCTTATGCGAATACCTGGATCAGCTGCATCCGCAATATGATCTTTTATTTTTTTTACATCTTTCTCGTAATCGATGAGATCGTTTTTTGAGTCCTTTTTTGTCTCTACAGTGACCATAGTATCTGCTGGAATAATTGACATAAAAAAATCGAGATCAAAACTGCCCTTCCCTATGTGTTTATGACTGTCATAAACACTTGATATGTCACCGTCGGACAAATGGAACATAGCCGGCTTCAACGCCAAAAAATCTCTAAGAAATGCATGTTGGTCTTTTTTATGCCCGTTGGCCGCGCATACGGCATGCCCCATATCCATACAAAAACCCACTTGCGCTTTATCTATTACCAGAGATATCTCCTCCGGGGTGCTCCCATTGCACAAAAGCCCATCATCAAGCGCGAAATACGGTTTATTCTCAACAAGGATCCTTTTATCATTGATCTTTACAAGCTGTCTGGCTGTTTCGTTTATATCACCATCAATGCCGGGATGCACTATTATCTTTTCCGCTCTTAATTCGTCAGCAAACCGTTGCGCCTGACCTATCAACTCAATGTTTTCGTCCTCTTTCTCTTTTTTCGCAAGGTTTACCCCTTCTCTCCAATGCGGGGCATGAATAACATAAGGAATACTGAATCTACTCCATATCTCGGAATATCTCTCAAACGACCCAGGGATCACATACAATTCAATATAATCGAACAAGCCCTTGTTATCTAAGATCCTTACAGCATCAAGGTAATTATCATTAATAGACCAGAGCTTAAGACCAAATTTAAACATGCGTCACCCCTTCTTTAGGGCATATTTCATTTCGGCCAGCCGCCAGTCCGATTCGTTGTCGATGTCCTGGGCTTCCATTTCGGGCAACTCAAGAAAAGACGCATTAGAGCTTATCAGCCTTTGTTCTTTCATGAATATCCTTGTCTTACACCAATAGAACTGACCGGCATCGTGATATCTCGGCGGCAGGTCCTGGGATCTTGTCTTGTAATAAGCGGGCTCCGCCATGCAGACCCTATCTGATTCAACCTTCAATGCCCTCTGTACCGGATAGCTGAATTTAACAACAGGGACCAAGGAATCGGCATTGTTCTTCACCATGGCGTTAAACCCGGCCTTTATCTTCTCCGCATCGATAAGAGGTGCCGCAGGATATATACAGCAAAAATTCTCAAATTCCCTCCCCAATCCGGAATATTTCTCCATGACCTCAAAAACCACGTCAGCCGTGGTGGCATCATCACCGCTATTCTTCTCCGACCTGAAGAAGGGAACATTTGCCCCATATTGTTCAGCGATCCTCGCGACCTCTTCGCTATCGGTCGAGACCATAACCTCTTCAAAACAGTCGGATAAAAGAGCCGCTTCTATGGAATATTTGATCACCGGAAAACCCGAAAAAAGACGAATATTCTTCTTTGGGATCCTTTTGCTGCCCCCTCTGGCAGGTATTATAGCTATATTAGACATTTTTCATCGCTCCTATCACACGGACCACATCATTATCGCTCATCTTTGGATACAGCGGAAGCGTTATCGCCTGGGAATAATATTCTTCGGCTCCCGGACACAACCCGGCATTATATCCCAACTTT
>CAZRTO010000082.1:0-4242 GCA_964603025.1 uncultured bacterium
GTGTTCATCATAATAGGGATAATAATGGAAAAGATCGTTGGAAAAGATTACAAGGTAAATAAAGTTTAAAAAGGAGAAAGACACATGAAAAAGATCCAGATACTCGGCTCCGGATGTCCAAAATGCAAAAAGCTCGCCGAATCCGCAGAGCAGGCGGCAAAAGATCTTGGAATCGAATATGAGATAGAAAAAATTACGGAGCTGAACAAGATAATGGGTTTTGGCGTGATGCTCACACCGGCACTGGCCGTTGATGGGGTCGTAAAGTCAGCCGGCAAAGTCCTTCCGCCGGATGAAATTAAAAAGCTCTTGTCTTAAGAAGGAGAAATTTCTATGTGGAAGTCCGAATGGAAGCCCCTGCTCTATATTGTCGCGGGATTCATATTGTTCTATTTTCTGCCTGTAGGAGCCCCCAGGTTCGACAACGCAGTATTTGAGGCAATGTCGCTGGCAAAATGGTACGCACGCGAGCATGTCCTTTTATGCCTCGTGCCGGCATTTTTCATAGCCGGAGCCATCGCCGTGTTTATAAGCCAGGGCTCTGTGATGAAATACCTGGGCGCAAATGCCAACAAATTCTTGGCCTACGGAGTTGCTTCTATTTCGGGCTCTGTTCTTGCGGTATGCTCCTGCACAGTGCTCCCGCTTTTTACCGGTATCTACAAAATGGGCGCGGGCCTTGGCCCGGCAATAGCGTTTCTGTATTCAGGCCCGGCAATAAATGTTCTTGCGATAATCCTTACCGCCAGAGTACTTGGTTTTGAGATAGGTTTGGCCAGGGCTATAGGAGCAGTCTCTTTCAGCATAATCATCGGCCTGATCATGCATTTCATATATATAAAAGAGGAAACGGAGAAATGCGCCGCTCAACTGGCAATTCCGCAGGAAGAGCCAAAAAGGCCCCTGTGGCAGAACGCTTTCTTTTTTGCCATGCTTTCGGCAGTACTTATTTTCTCGAATTGGGCGGATGCAAAGAATGCTTCGCATATATGGCAGATCATATACAACCTAAAATGGCAGATAACATCGCTATCTTTCGGCGCGCTGCTTATTCTGCTTGTCTCTTGGTTCAAGATCCACCCTGCAAAGGTCATCATCAGCGCGGCTCTGACCGCGGCGGCAGCGTTCCTTTTCCCGGCGAACGTTCTTGCCCCCTTCTCTGTCGGCATCGTGACTTTTTCCATAATGCTCAGCTCCGGCAAGGGGGAAGCAGAGGAATGGTTCACGGCTTCCTGGGAATTTGCCAAGCAGATATTCCCGCTTTTGATCATGGGCGTTCTTATTTCAGGATTTCTCCTGGGACGGCCCGGCAGCGAAGGAATGATCCCGTCAAGATGGGTCGCGGCACTGGTAGGAGGCAATTCTATTAGATCAAATCTCATTGCTTCCGTCATCGGAGCATTCATGTACTTTGCGACCCTTACCGAAATACCCATTGTTCAGGGACTGATCAACAGCGGCATGGGAAAAGGTCCCGCGCTCGCTCTTCTTTTGGCCGGCCCTTCCCTCTCTTTGCCAAGTATGCTGGTGATCAGATCGGCGCTGGGCACAAAAAAAACCGTTGTTTATGTAAGTCTGGTGGTGATAATGGCAACTATTACGGGTTTTGTTTTCGGCAATTTGTTTTAGGCCAAAAATAAAGCTGTCTCAGATCAGCGATCTTTCAACTCTCGGTTTACAGCCTTGGGCAAAAGAGGTAGAATTCTTTTATTACGGCAGACGGAGGAAATAAATGAACTCAAAAGAACAATTCAAAGCAATAAAGAATTTCATCGATCACAACTACAGGCATTTCAACGCAGCTGTCGTGAAAGACGCAGCGCAGGCATACGTCAAACACATAAACAGCGGCGGCAAAATGTTCCTCGCGATGGCGGGAGCCATGAGCACGGGAGAGATCGGCCTGACGCTAGCTGAAATGATCCGGCAGGATAAGATAGCGGCGATCTCCACCACCGGCGCGAATCTTGAAGAAGACATTTTTAACCTAGTCGCGCATAACTTCTATGAAAGGGTCCCCGGATATAGATATTTTACTAAAGACGATGAGCAGGCGCTTCTTGACAGGCACATGAACCGCGTGACCGACACGTGTATCCCCGAAGAAGAGGCAATGAGACGCATCGAGCGGATCCTCCAGAAATACTGGAGAAAAGCTGAAAAAGAAGGCAAAAGATATTTTCCGTATGAACTGATGTACGCGATCATAAGGGACGGCGTAATAAAAGAGCATTATCAGATAGACCCCAAAGACTCCTGGATGATCGCGGCCTGCGAAAAGAACATCCCTATTTTCGTCGGCGGCTGGGAAGACTCCACGATAGGTAACGTGCTTGTCGCTGACCACAAAAGGGGCGAGCTTAAGGATATGTCCGTCATCAAATCCGGTCTTGAGACCATGAGCTATCTGATCGACTGGTACAAAGAAACATCCAAAAAACATTCAATCGGGTTCTTCCAGATAGGCGGCGGCATCGCGGGAGACTTCCCTATCTGCGTAGTACCCCTGATAGAGCAGGACCTTTTCGAAGAAGGCGTGCGCAAATGGGGATATTTCTGCCAGATATCCGACAGCACCACATCTTACGGATCTTACAGCGGCGCTGTCCCTAACGAAAAGATAACATGGGGCAAGCTTTCAAAAGAGACGCCCAGCTTCATAATAGAGAGCGATGCAGCGATAGTTGCGCCGCTGGTCTTCTCGTACGTGCTGGCGGGTTAGCCAAACCCTAAGCTCTAATTTCTAAATCCCAAGGAATATCAAATTCCAAATATACAAACCCGAACCGCATTTTTAGGATTTAGCGCTTGGGATTTAGGGCTTGATTATTCTATGCAAGATTCTGCTGTTTAGGAACGATATATAATCAGGGTTTGATCCGTCGGGCAAATATACAAAAGGAGATAGAATATGACAAATACATCGCCAGCGACCGGTGCGACTGCCGCGCCCCAGATGCCTACTCCGGTACAGATAAGACAAGAACTTTCGACATATAACCTCGGGACAGAGGTAATGGATGCTTTCGACAGCTTTATAGCCGAAAACAACATTAATCCGAACGAACCAATGACGCAAGAACGTGCGTTGATGCTCATGGAAGCTCTTGATAAAGCGGCGCCAAGGCCGACTGTAGTTGCCCCTCCTGCTCAGGAACCCCCGGCGTCTGCAACTACTAGAGGATTACCGGCTCTTGAGCCCGCTTCTCCGGAGGTAGCGCCTCCGGCACCAGAAGCAGCACCTCCTTCTGCCGTTTATTCAGAAAAGGCTTTCAGAAAAGATACTCCTGAAGAAATTAGGCAAAAGGCTTCAAACGGATCATTGTCCGCTGATGAGGCCAAGATGTGGGCCACTACCACCACAAAAGAAGGCCGGGCTCTTCTTGGCATCTCCGGAAGGATGGACGCAAGCGACCGGGCCAAACTATCCAGACGGAATCTGGACAGAAAAAGGGCCGAGCGGGAGGAATCGCCTGAAGCCGCCTCTAAGTCCGGCGGAAACTTTATAGGCAGGGCCGCAAGAGGAGTTGCAAACGCTGTCACCTGGCCGGTAAGAGGCCTTATGAAACTGTTCGGCGCCAAAGATGCGGCAGAGAAATTGCGGCTGGCTTCCCCGTCAGAAGCATCACAACCTGTGACAACCAGAGGAGCCTACATAGCAGAACGGGACGGGGCAATACAAGAATCCCTAGAAGAGCAATTGCCTCCGCCGCCGCCTCAGCCGCGCATTGAAGAAAGCTCTCTGCCACCGTTAACGGAGGTTGGCTCTCCTGAAGAGCCCGCCACAACCCCTGAAGTTGATCACGGTCCTGATATCATACCTGATATTGCTCCGGATCTTACTGAAACCGAAGCCAAGGCTGAAGCGCTGAGAAAAGCGGGATATTACTTGGGGGCAACTCCCGGAGAGGGAGTCGTCGACAACCTTTATTTTCTTGTTGCCATGGGAGAGCTCACTCCTAACCGTTGGAACCGTGAGGGAGTCGCTTCAAAACCTTGGGATGAGCAAAACGGATCAATAAAGAATATGATCGTCTCTCCGCTTTCTGCAGTGGAAGGCCCGGCCGAGGAAGTCGCCGCTACTGAGGAAGCAGCTCCAGTAGTTGTTGAGCCCGCAGAAGTGACGGAAGAAGGCACTAAAACCCCTGCCGAATAAGGGATTTAAGCCCTCTTATCTCGTCCGAATGAACTCCGCGTAGGATATCCTGCGGAACACTTCCGCAAAGTGCGGCCCCCCGCGCA
>CAZRTO010000083.1:0-4072 GCA_964603025.1 uncultured bacterium
TCGCTACCTTAGGACCGTTATAGTTACGGCCGCCGTTCACCGGGGCTTCGATTCGAACCTTGATATGATCTCAACTCTCCTCTTAACCTTCCGGCACCGGGCAGGTGTCAGCCCCTATACTTCCCTTTGCAGGTTTGCAGAGACTTGTGTTTTTGTTAAACAGTTGCAGGAGCCTGATGTCTGCGGCTCTGATAAATCAGAGCGTCTCTTCTCCCGAAGTTACGAGACCACTTTGCCTAGTTCCTTAAAGAGGGTTATCTCGCGCGCCTTGGCTTCTTAAGCCGACCCACCTGTGTCGGTTTGTAGTACGATCACCAGATACAAACAACAAATGGCTTTTCTTGTCAGGACGATTTGAATGCTTCGCCTCTTATTGCTAAGAAGACCGTGCTCACCCCGACGAAACATCGGGGCTTGAACCGGAATCCAATAACCGGCCATTCTATCCTCCCGCGTCCCCACTTGAGTTAACTGTACCTGGTGGTACAGGAATATTAACCTGTTTACCATCGCTTACCCCCGCCAATTCGGCGAGGCTGGGCTTAGAAATCGACTTACCCTGGGCGGACGAACCTTCCCCAGGAAACCGCAGGTTTTCGGCGGACAAGATTCTCACTTGTCTTTTCGCTACTTATGCCGACATTCTCGCTTCTATTTCGTCCATACCGCCTTACGGCGATACTTCGACCTACGATAGAACGCTCCCCTACCAGTCTATTCCGATAAATCGGAATAAAATCCGTAGCTTCGGTGATATGCTTTAGCCCCGTTAATTTTCGGCGCGGGATACCTCGACCAGTGAGCTGTTACGCACTCTTTAAAGGGTGGCTGCTTCTAAGCCAACCTCCTGGCTGTTTTTGGGACCCCACTTCCTTATCCACTTAGCATATACTTAGGGACCTTAGCTGACGATCCGGGTTGTTTCCCTTTTGCCCACGAAGCTTATCCCTCGCAGACTCACTCCCGGGTAGACAACTTGCGGCATTCGGAGTTAGCCAGGATTTGGTAGACCTTCCGGCCTCCTAGTCCAAACTGTACTCTACCTCCGCAGGTATAGACCCCGAGGCTGGCCCTAAAACCATTTCGGGGAGAACTAGCTATCTCTGGGCTCGTTTAGCTTTTCACTGCTATCCTCAGATCATCCCATGATTTTTCAACATCAATGAGTTCGAGCCTCCCCCCGTCTTTCGACGGGGTTCACTCTGTCCAAGGATAGATCGCTCCAGTTTCGAGTCTATTACTAGCAACTTAACGCCCAATTAGGACTCGCTTTCGCTGCGGCTCCCCCGATCTATCGGGGTTAACCTTGCTGCTAACAATAAGTCGCCGGCTCATTCTTCAATAGGCACGCCATGAGGCCGATAAATCGGCCCTCTGACTGCTTGTAGGCATACGGTTTCATGTTCTATTTCACTCCCCGCCAGGGGTGCTTTTCACCTTTCCCTCACGGTACTAGTTCGCTATCGGTCTACTTACAGTATTTAGCCTTGGATGATGGTCCACCCTGATTCCCACAAGATTTCTCGTGTCCCGTGGTACTTGGGAACGCTTAAAAAAGTGCCTACCCTTTCGCTTACATGGCTATCACATTCTATGGCTCTACTTTCCAGAAGAATTCAGCTAGAATAAGCATTTGTAACTTTTTCCGTGTTCTGTAAAACACGACTAAACGTCCCGCGACACCCCGTCAGAAACGCTTACAGGCTATAATCTGACAAGGTTTAGGCTGTTCCCATTTCGCTCGCCACTACTTTGGGAATCTCGATTGATTTCTTTTCCTCAGGTTACTAAGATGTTTCAGTTGGCCTGGTTGACTCTTTTGGTATACAGACATTACTCTGTATGGGTTCTCCCATTCGGACACCTCCGGATCACAGCTTGTTTGACAGCTCCCCGGAGCGTTTCGCCGCCACACGCGTCCTTCATCGCCTGAAGTAGCCTAGGTATCCTCCATATGCCCTTAGTATCTTGCCCACAATCACTTTTTGACACACAATTACTTTTTGCGCGGATTACCTTATTTAGTTATCAATGTTCAAAAGCGTTCCCCGCGATTTGTGCTTTGCACGGTTCGTGAGGGCTTTTTTGGACGAAAAAAAAGCGCACTTCAGCGCTCTGTTTCAAGGGACTGAAGTGTTCCCTACGGTCAGGTCTCTTTTTTGTCCATACGTTACTAATATACATTGTACAAAAGGCCGTGTCAAGTGGGGGTGACAAGAAATCCCGCGCCAGAACTCACGATATTAATATAGGAGGGGGGTGGAGACAATGGAAGACCTCTATTCGGAAGAGATGTCCCGCGTCCGCCTCGAAGGAAGGGCCGAGCACGCGCACATGGACGACGCTCTGCGCGGCAGCGAGATGTGCCCCTACTACGAAAAGGTGAAGTGCCATTTTCCCAGACTGTCGTACGGATTCTGCAGCGGCTGTCCAAAACTCGCGCCCGTGATAGCCGGTTCGCATCTGGTGGACAATATCCGATGAATAGAAAGAACCGGTTATTTTGTGTCCGCTGCCGAAGGAGAGGCTTTTTTGCCGGCTGACGTCTGCGCCGAGGCTGAAGAAGAGTCTTTCTTTTTGCCGTAGTCAGTAACGTGAAAACCGGACCCTTTAAAGATTATCCCCGCCGGAGAAAAGATCTTCTTGAGCTTCCCGCCGCAGTCCCTGCATTTGGTCAGAGGCTTGTCGCTAAAGCTCTGATGTTCCTCAAATATCTTGGTGCAGCCTTCGCATTCATACTCATATATAGGCATCTTTACAGCGCTCCAAAGCCCATAAGCACAAAGGCCGCTATGAACCCGACCAGCCTGCCCGCGAATACCGGGTACATCTCTTCGTCATATACTATGTGTTTTTTTGCGAACGCGTTCCTGGCGATACCCAGCAGGTTGAGCACGCTGTTGTTAAGGTCGAGCAGAAGGTATGCCACAAGCGCCCAGAGCCTCCCGCCGGCGCCAAAATATCCATACACCGAACCGGTAAGCCTAAATGAGATCATTATGGACGCTATGACAACGAAGAAGATGATAAATTCCGTGGGCGTCTGGCTCTTGCTCCCGTCATAGAACTTCTTAAGGCCAAGGCGGGAAGCTGTCTTAAGGAGAAAAAGCTCAAGGTTCACCGCGACCATCACCGATCCGACGAACAGCCCTAAGGCCTTTAATACAGTTATAAGCAGGTCCATGGCTGTTAAGACACCGTGCCCGTTTCAAGATCAAGCGTGTAGCTCTCTCCGCCTGAAAAGACTATCTCAGCGGTGCTTGTCCCGTTGAACGTGAGAGTGCCGGTGTAAGCAGGAGAACTACCAACGAACACGCTGAAGTTAACCGACCCTGAGGGATAACCGGTTGAAGGGTTCTGGCTAAGGCCGGAATAATTCATCGTGACTGAAAACGAATCTCCGCCGTATGATCCGGAATATCGTGTGGGGCCTGTCAGTGACGGCGCCGTAGTCATATTCTCCAGCTTGATCGGATCGGATTTGCTGTTGCCAAGGACGATATTAAATGACATCGCTTCGGGTGATGTAAGATCAAAGTCCATGGTGGTGTATTGCCATATCTCTTCAAGCTCATCCCCTGAACTGCTGAACTCATCCATCTTGGAGGAGGAATCAATAAGCCCCGTAACAAGCCCGTAAATCCGGACTTTCATATCAAAGGAATAGGAACCAAAGCTCGGATCAGAAGCTTCGTATGACGCGCTGACCCAGCCTTCTGAATCGAAGGAATATCCTGACTTCTTGGAGATGCCGGCCAAAGATGTCGTTCCTATCGGCACATCAGAAAAGGTCATTATAGTGGATCCGACCAGGTATCCGACAGCCGTGGCCGCCGTGCTTGTAGGTAGCGACGACGATCCGCCGCCGGACGACGTGGTCCCGCAGCCGGACACAAACACTGCCGCAGCAATTAGCAATGCCAACAAACCCGTTCTTTTTATCATTTTTAGCCCTCCTGGGGATAATTATAGGGCCATACAGGATCATTTGCAACAGGAAGCCCGAGAGTCATGAAAAATCTATTATCTCCCAGGCGTTGGTCCTCTTTCTTCCGATGTGCTCGACCGTCAT
>CAZRTO010000084.1:0-3911 GCA_964603025.1 uncultured bacterium
TCTTCTATTGCCGGGTTCTGTTCTTTCATTCCTGCCATTCTTTTGGTACAAAAAGGCTTTTGAAAACGTCTATCGCATATCTGTCGGTCATTCCCGCTATATAATCCCTGACCGCTTCGATATTCTTCTTTTTTGAAGATGTTCTTTTATGCCCGGGTATTTTGTCCGGGTCGTTCAGATAATAATTGAACAGTGTTGATATAGTGTGTTCCACTTTTCTGTTCTCCTCCATCGACCTCGGCCCCATATAGACATTCTTGAACATGAACTTATACAAGCCGTGCAGAGCGGCCGAAGCCTTTCCGCTCATCTCAACAGAGCCTTTGCCCAGGCTTGTCCTTATTATGTCCTTTACAAAGGCGTCCACCGGGCTTTTGCCGATAAAATCCCTGAATTTTTTGGGTATCTCGGACCTTTTCAACAGTCCCGATCTTATGGAATCGTCTATATCATGGTTGATATAGGCGATCCTGTCGGCAAACCTCACTATCCTTCCTTCGAGGGTCCCCGCGGATGGAAAAGTCCACGGATGGTTGAGTATGCCGTCGCGCACCTCTTCGGTGAGGTTGAGCTTTTCAATATTGTCGATCACATGCAGGCTCTGAACGTTGTGGTCAAAGGACATTCCGTATTTTTTCAGGAGCTTGTTCAGCACGTTCTCGCCGGCATGGCCGAACGGCGTGTGCCCCAGGTCATGCCCCAGGGCTATCGCTTCGGTAAGGTCCTCATTCAGACCAAGAGCTCTTGCTATCGTTCTTGCTATCTGAGCTACCTCAAGCGTATGCGTAAGCCTTGTCCGGTAATGGTCTCCAGCGGGCGAAATGAATACCTGGGTCTTGTGCTTAAGTCTGCGGAAAGCTCTAGAGTGTATTATGCGGTCCCGGTCATGCTGGAAGCAGGTCCTGACCTTGCACTCGATTTCCCTGCGGCGCCTCCCGGAACTTTTCCGGGACAGCGCCGCCGCGGGAGAAAGAATATCCGATTCTCTTCGCTCGGCTTTTTGCCGAAGGTTCTGCATGCTTACCTTATCGCCGTTATAGGCTGTTATTTTAATACAGCCTGAGCAGCGGCCAGTCTAGCTATCGGGACCCTGAACGGAGAGCAGCTGACGTAGTTCATCCCCGCCCTGAAACAGAAATCAATGGAAGCCGGGTCTCCGCCGTGCTCGCCGCAAATGCCAATCTTCAAATCTTTTTTGGTCTTTCTTCCCCTGTTGATGCCGGTCTTGATCAGCTCTCCGACGCCTTCCGTATCGATGCTCTGGAACGGATCTATTGGCAGAATGTCCTTTTCAAGATATGCTCCGAGGAACCCGCCCATATCGTCCCTGCTGAACCCGTAGGTAAGCTGGGTCAGGTCGTTCGTGCCGAAAGAAAAGAAGTGCGCGCTCTCGGCGATCTTGTCGGCTACCAGCGCCGCTCTCGGTATCTCGATCATCGTGCCTACGGAGTAGGGAAGGTTCTTTACTCCGGTCTTTGCCCTGACTTCGTCATAGACTTTCCTGATGATCTCGTACTGATCCTTGATCTCGTTGACATTTGATACCACCGGGACCATAATTTCGGGATACGCTTTTTTTCCGGCTTTAATGAGTTCCGCAGCGGATTCAAATATCGCCCTTGCTTCGGTCTTGGTTATTTCAGGATAAGTGACGCCGAGCCTGACCCCGCGGTGTCCCATCATCGGGTTGCTTTCACGAAGGACGGAAGCTCTTTTGTTCAGGTCTTCCAGGCTTATGTTGAGCGCCTTTGCCAATTCGGCAAGCTTTGCCTCTTCGTGAGGGACAAACTCATGGAGCGGCGGGTCGATCAGCCTGATAGTCACAGGCATACCGTCCATCGCCTCAAGGGTCGCCTTGATATCGGATTTCATGAACGGGAAAAGTTCGTTCAGGGCGTTCTGTCTTTCTTCAAGCGTTTTTGAAAGGATCATCTTTCTTAAACGGAAGAGCGGCTCGTCCGAGCCTTCTCCGTAGAACATATGCTCTATCCTGAACAGTCCGATACCTTCGGCGCCAAAGCTTCTGGCGATCGCCGCGTCTTTGGGGGTATCTGCGTTCGTCCTGATCTTAAGCTTTCTTATCGGATCGCAGAGTTTGAGGAAGTCGTTGAGGATGCCGCTTTCCTGGCTGGCATCTATCATCGGAAGGTTGCCGACAAACACAATGCCTTTGGTGCCGTTAAGAGTTATCCAGTCTCCTTCTTTCAGCGTTTTTCCCTCAGCGGAAATAGTCTTTCTCGCATAGTCTATAGAAAGGGAGCCGCAGCCTACGATGCAGCACTTTCCCCAGCCCCTGGCCACGAGCGCCGCGTGGGACGTCATTCCGCCCCTTGCGGTAAGGATGGCTTCAGCAGCTCTCATTCCTTCGACGTCTTCCGGATTGGTCTCTTCCCTTACCAGGATGACTTTTTTGCCTTTCTTGTTCCATTCGACAGCGTCGCTTGCCGAAAATACTATCATTCCGGCGGCTCCGCCCGGGCCTGCGGGAAGGCCTTTTACGAACGGCTTGTTCGTCTTTTCCGCGTTAGGGTCAACTATCGGGTGAAGAAGCTCGTCAAGCTGGGACGGGGTCACCCTCATAACGGCCTCTTCTTTTTTGATGAGCTTTTCTTTTACCATGTCAACTGCCATCTTCACGGCAGCGGGGCCGTTCCTTTTACCGATCCTGCACTGGAGCATGAACAAAGTGCCTTTTTCTATCGTGAACTCGATGTCCTGCATGTCGCGGTAGTGTTTTTCGAGCCTGTTCTGTATTGCGAAGAGCTCTTTGTAGATCTCGGGCATCCCTTTTTCAAGGCTGACAAGGTTTCTGTTGTGGTCGCTCTTGCTGACCTCGTTGACCGGGGCTGGTGTCCTGGTGCCGGCGACCACGTCCTCTCCCTGGGCGTTCACCAGATATTCACCGTAGAAATGATTGTCGCCGTTGCCCGGGTTCCTGGTGAATGCCACGCCGGTGGCGCAGTCATTTCCCATGTTGCCGAACACCATCGTCTGCACGTTAACGGCCGTTCCCCATTCATCCGGTATATTTTCTATCTTTCTGTAGGAGATGGCTCTTTTGCCGTTCCATGAAGAGAATACGGCGCTTATGCCTCCCCAGAGCTGTTCCATGTGATCATCCGGGAATTCTTTGCCGAGCACTTCCTTGACTTTCTTTTTGAACACTTCGCAGAGATCCTTGAGGTCCTGAGCGGTCATATCTGTGTCCGCCTTGTAGCCTTTTTTCTCTTTTACCTGGTCCATCAGCCTGTCGAGCTGCTTTCTGATCCCCATGTCGTCTTTCGGCTCGATCCCCGCGGCTTTTTCCATGACGACATCGCTGTACATCATGATGAGCCTTCTGTAAGCGTCGTATACAAAACGTTCGTTGCCGCCTGTCTGCTGGATGAGCCCCGGAATGGTCTTTGAGGTCAGACCCACGTTGAGCACGGTCTCCATCATTCCCGGCATGGACCTGCGTGCGCCGGACCTGACGGACATGAGCAGCGGGTTGGACGGGTCTCCGAACTTCTTGCCCATGATCTTTTCGGTCTTTTCAAGGGCCGTTTTTACCTGCGCCGCGAGAGCGGGAGGGTATTTCCTTTTGTTCTGGTAGTAGTAAGTGCAGACTTCGGTCGTTATCGTGAAACCGGGAGGTACCGGAAGCCTGAGTTTTGGGTTCCCCGCCATTTCCGCGAGGTTCGCGCCCTTTCCTCCAAGCAGGTTTTTCATTTTTTCGTTGCCGTCAGCCTTGCCTCCGCCGAAAAAATAAACGAACTTTTTGGAGCCGGAAACTTTTTTAGACGCCATGGTATCTCCCTTTCTTTGTTTTTCCCCTGGGGGTTTTTACGCGTTATCGCGTGAGTTGTGAACGGTTTTATTATAACACATATTATGCGGAGGCAAGGGGAGGGGTTGACAGGGGCTTGACA
>CAZRTO010000085.1:0-3883 GCA_964603025.1 uncultured bacterium
TCCCCGTCCAGGTGTATATCTCCCACATAAGCTGCGGTCTGCTCTTGCCCCCGTCTATAGTCCAGGTCCTGTCAAAGTCCCAGCCGACAAACCCTGCCCTTTGTTTTATCTGCAAGGCATCGAGAGGATAGGCCCCGAGGTTCTCCCCGGTCTTGCCGGATTCGGCCGTTCCGTAATAACAGTTAACGACATCGGTACCGGAACCTACAAAACCTCCGGCACTGGCGCCTAAAACATATCCCGCGGAATAACAGCCGATCACTGTCCCTCCGCTGTTGTTGCCGACAAAACCTCCGGCCGCGTCCGACTGGACCATATTAGCGGAATAACTGCTCTCCACGGACGCCGCGGAAGTCATCCTGCCTATAAGACCTCCGACCGCTGTCTGCCCGAAAACAAAACCGCCGCTTGCGTAACACCCGTAAACCGAGCCTCCGTCCGCGTATCCGGCCAGAGCCCCGACCATGTCGTATCCTCTTACATAAGGACGGCTCATTCCTATGTTCCTTATGGAGGCCCCTGTCCCAAGCCTGCCGAAAAGCCCTATATTTGTCCTCTGAGCGTTTACGGTCCTGTCTATCCAGAGATCTCTCACAATAAACCCTCTGCCGTCCAGCTTACCGGTGAAAGCGGCTTCCTCAGTAAGTCCTATAGGAGAGAACCCTTCATGAGTGGAAGACGAGTAGCTCCAGTTCCATCTGGAAGTTGACTCGGCGCTTATATCCCCGTTAAGGATAAAAACTTTATCTGTATGGCATTTTACCGCCTGCAAACCGTATACGTCATATATAATGTACGGATCGGCGTCGCTTCCGGCGCCTGTATATCTTGCAAAAGCCGGCAAGGTCCCCGGCAGGCTAAAACTCCCTTCGACCGTAAATGCAAAGGATATCGGAGAATCGAACCCTCCAGCTCCCTGCTCAAAATCACCGGTCACGCGAAGGCTCCTGGACTGGGTTATTGTGCCGGAATATCCGCTCTCTACGGAGATCCCTCCTATTATCCCTCCGAAGAAACCGTCTATCACCGAGTTCTTGACGCTGGTCGCATTAAAAACGACGACCTCGGTGCTTGCGGGTATCTGATTGCCGCTCCAGTTGTCAGGGACCGACCATACTTCATTGGTCCCAGCACCGGTCCATGTGCGCCTGCCCTCCGGCACAAAGAACGCTTCAATAGTATGATTGCTTGTCACCGACTCAAAAGTCACATAATAGGGAGAAATATAAGTAGCATCAGAGGTCACCGGACGGCCGTCCTTCAATATATACCCTATATAAAAGCCGGGATACGCGGTCACCCTATATGTCGCGTCCTCTTCGCTTGGCGCGAGATACACCGCGGGCGGCTCAATAGTCCCTCCGGTATTATGCGTGGCGGTGATCAGATGATATCCGAATACCCAGCCGATATTTTCGCCGCCGTCTATAGAGTTGACCGCCTCTATGCTTGTTTCGTTTATATTGTGCGAGCCGTACACGATCAGATTCCTGAAATTCCTGTTGTCGGCCGGGCACTGCGGATCTATCACCCACCGGATCAGCTCCTGGTATTCCTCCCCCCCGGCAATTAGGGAAATATACTCAAAAGTAGACCCTCCTCCGCCTTCAAAAGTCACATAGCCGGAAGCTTCAATGGTCACAATAGTATGATCACCCTCATCGTCAGGCCTCTGAAAAAGAATGGCTTTTGACGGGACGGAACAATTGAACTGCGCCAAAGAGATGTGCCCTCCTATGATCATCGCATCTGCGTCATTCTCAAAAATTCCTCTTAGCATCTCCGGGGTTTCGGTAACATGAAGTGACTCCAAAGAGCCCTGAAAAAGAAGAACAGTCGAAACAAACAGTTCGTATCCAGCAGCGTCGAAGGTCCCAATATTGATAATGCCATAAGTTTCCAGAGTGCCGGCAAGCTTGATGGAATTTGATTCGTTAAGGATCACTGACAGAATATGCCCCTCTCCCGTCCCTCCCATGCTGATCGTTTGTACCCTGTCGATGCCGTTGAAAAAGATCACGAGATTGTCTAATTCCAAAGATATGAGCTCCTGGGTGAAATATGAAGAGTTTGTCAGGTCCCCGCCTATCATCATGCCCACGCCGTAAAGTTCAAATGTGCCGGCCGAAGGCATTATGTTCAGATCATTCAAAAGCTCCAGATAAGAGCCCCTGACGCTGACTTTTGCGGCGCCTGAATGATACAGGTCGTAAAAGGTTGTCTGTCTAGGTGTAATAGTCTGCACGGAGCCTTCCGGCCCGGTCAGTATGACGGCACCTGCTTCCGAAACAAACGACGCCGCCTCTCCTGAACAATACCAGTTGCCGCCCACATAAACTTCGTGCGTTGTCTGCACCAGGCTCCCTGACTCTATGGACACCCCGGCCTCCACGGTAAATATCCTGCCTATGTCTATCCGGCCGGTATATCCCGCTTCCATGGAAACATTCCTGACCCTGCCTGAGAAATCGGCGTCAACTGAGGCGTTCTTGGTGCTCAGCCACGAGAATATCGCGGTCGAGTCCGCGTCGGGTGTCGTATCGCCGGTCCAGTTGGCTGGCTCCGACCAGTTCCCCGTATCCCCTAGACCACTCCAGACATGATATTTCTCAGGAAGGAAATGCGCCTCTATTGTATGCTCTGAAGAAGCGCCCTCAAAAGTAATCCAGTACGGCGAAGGATAATAGCTCGGGTCCGACAATCCTTCGGCAGTAGCAACGCCGTCGAGCAGAACATACGCTATATAGCTGCCGGGAGCCGCTTCTACGGTGAATATCTGCCTCGAACTGTGACCAACCTCTACTGTCCCGCTGGGCGTTATAGTCCCTATACCGATGCCGGTGACTTCCGCTGTTATAAGAAAAGGCCTTATGGCAAAGACTGCTTCTATGGAGTGGTTTGCTGTCACGACCTCAAACGTATAGGAGTAGGGCTGGCTTCCGGAGACGCCTTCCATGCTTATTCCGTCCACCATCACGCTTGCAAGCCTGTATCCGGCACTGAACCTTGGCGTAACAGTGAAAGATCTGGATATCCCGTGGTCCACCGGAACGATGCCCACCGGCTCTATTGTTCCCCAGTCGGTTACAAGGTCCAGAGGCGGCAGGCGGCGGCTCTCGGAGGTAATATAATATGTATCGAACCAGTTCACATTGTTACCCGAGTTGACAGAATAAAACGGATTAATGGCCTCGGGACTCAGGTTCACCGAATCCCTGACATCTACAAAGTACACGGGGTTCACTGTGCCTGACGGATGCAGATGCCACTGAGAATCTTCCGTAAGGCTGCTTAAAGTTATCCTCGAAGAGGTCCCGGCCTCGGATGAGATGCGCAAAGTCCCCTCTATGGTCTGAACGCTTCCCGCTTCGAAGACAAGGCTCTTTCCTTCTTTTGTGCAGTAGAAGTTGTAAAAAACGGTGGATCCCTCGATCGCGGAACGCCCGTTTCCTGAAAATATTATTGTGCTTCCTGAAAGGAATGTTCCCACCGTGTTCTTGAATCTGCCCTCTACAACGATCTGTGTAGCTCTTGAAGAAGCAAGGTTGCCGCCGAACATAAGAAAGCTGCCTTCTCTGGGTCCGTTATTCCCCAGATACAGGTCAGACAGCAATGTCAGGGCGCCGCTGAAATTAGGGCCCAGTATCAAAGCTCCTATCGTAAGGTCCTGGGCAGGAGTGTTGATGCCCCCGGTACCGGTGTTGATATAAGCTTTGTGAGTGTTCAGCCACGGATAGCCGGACTTTTTGTTCCAGTTCAAAGGATCGGTCCATGAAAAGTTATCCCCGAGGCCCGTCCAGTTGTACTCCTCCCAAAGGAGCGAAGGATAGGATTTATCTTCATCGATGCTCCAGACCGTGTCAAAATTCCAGGTCTCAAAAGA
>CAZRTO010000086.1:0-3692 GCA_964603025.1 uncultured bacterium
ATGGCGCCCGTCCTTGATCAGTAGCCCCTCACCCCGCCCTTCGGGCACCCCTCTCCCGCTTGCGGGAGAGGGGCTGGGGGTGAGGGCCCCAAGATCCGATGCAAATCTCTCCAGATATCCGATTGCTATCGGCTCGCCTTTTTTCCCGAGGATGCACATCTTTTCGCACTGGTCCTCCTGGGGACAAACGCGTCCGCATACTGCGGGGAGATTGTTCTTTTCTTTGATCTTGCTGAGCGCGGCTTTGGGATCGCCGGCAACTATTAGTTTGATAAAAGCGGGAATATCTATGTTAACCGGACAGCCTTTGACGCACTGCGGATTTTTGCACTGTATGCAGCGCGAAGCTTCCTCGACAGCCTGCTCCGGGCTGTATCCCATTGAGACTTCGTTGAAATCACCGGAGCGCTCTCTAGGGTCCCTGAGACGCGGTTTGTTCCTCATTGTTTGCACCTGCAGTGCGGATTCTCGTCCGAACAATGCACCTCTACGGCTTTTTTTTCCTCTTCAAGGAATATCCTCTGGCGGCTCATAAGCTCTCCAAAATCAACCTCGTGCCCGTCGAATTCGGGACCGTCCACGCAGGCGAACTTAACTTTGCCGCCGACGGTGACACGGCATACCCCGCACATCCCTGTGGCATCCAGCATTATCGGATTAAGGCTGACATAGGTCTTTATTTTGTGGGGTTTGGTGATCTCGGATATCACCTTCATCATTATGGTCGGGCCTACCGCCGATACCAGAGAGACCTTTTCCCGGCCCATTATGTCCTTGAGCACGTCCGATACCAGTCCTTTGCGGCCCAGAGAGCCGTCATCGGTGGTGATGTGGCATTCATCGCTTACTCTTGAGATCTCCTCCGAAAAAATGATGAGGTCCTTGTTCCTTGCCCCGAGGACTGATACTACCCTGTTACCGGCTTTTTTGTACGCTTTGGCGACCGGATATATCTCGGCTATCCCTACGCCCCCGCCCACACACACAACGGTACCGGCATTTTCTATATGGGCCGGACGGCCCAGAGGTCCCAGCAGGTCCAGTATGCGGTCGCCCTGGTTCAACGTGTCAAGCAGCCTCGTACTGGCCCCTATTTTCTGAAAAACTATGGTGATAGTCCCCTTCAACGGGTCGCTGTCAGCTATGGTAAGGGGTATCCTTTCACCATGATCGTGTATCCTGAGAACGACAAATTGTCCCGCGAGGGCTTTTTTGGATATATCCGGGGCGTCAACTTCGATAAGACCGACCTGAGGCGCGAGAGTTCTCTTCAAAAGGATTTTGTTCATCTGTTGATCTTTTTGGATCACTGCTTTCTTTCAAGCTCTTTTGATATTATTATAGCACTTGCTATCTCTTTCATGGACTTGCGCTTGTCCATGCTCTGTTTTTGCAGCAGACGATAGGCCGAATCTTCATCTATGGACAGCAGTTTCATCAGTATCCCTTTGGCTTTTTCGACCACCTTACGGGCTTCCAGCTTTGCCTCCAGCTCTTTTTTGTCCGCCAGGAGCGTTGTATTCTGTATGGCGACAGCGGCCTGGTTGGCTATAGAACTGAGCAGGTTGATCTCCTCATCGGTAAAGCGGTGTATATGGTCCTTATAGCTGTTGAGCACTCCGATGACCTTGCCTTTGAACAACAGAGGGACCGACAAAAGTGAATAAAGCCCTTCTTTTCTGGCTATCTCCGGAAAGTTGTAGAGCTTGTCCTTGCGCACGTTCTCTACGACCATCGGTTTTTTGCTCTTTACCACCTTGCCGCTCACGCTCTCGCCGACCTTGATATTGCCCTTTTCAAGATAGTCCTTGCTCAGCGACTGCGAAGCCCTCAGCACCAGCTCCTGGTTTTTCTCGTCGTAAAGCATGAGCGAACAGATCTTGGAGTTCATGATGTCCGCGGTTATCCTCATGAGCAGAGAGAGTATCTCTTCTATATACATATCGGACGCGACCGTGCGGCTGACGCTGGAAAGCGCCGCGAACTTGCTGGCCCGCTCGGCTTCAAGACGCGCGAGCTTTTTTTTGCATTCGGCAAGTTCGGATCTGAGTGTCTTTGGTCTTTTAGTCCTTTTTGAAGATGCCATTCTTCTAAGATACCGTCCTTTTCATAGCTTTCACGGAATCTTTTAATCCTCTCATCACCGCGTCCGCTATTATTGAAAAACCTATATTGAACTCTTCGATCCCGGATATGGCCGCGACGGCTTTGGCGTTAAAAAGGTCAAGCCCGTGGCCTGCGTTCACCTTTAGGCCCAGGCTTCGGGCAAGGGCCACAGCTTCTTTTATCTTGGCCAGCTCCCTCTTCTTGTCCTTTTTTGAGGAAGAGTTGGCATATCTGCCCGTATGGATCTCGACCAGCTCGGCCTTTACGGCGGCCGAAGCTTTTATCTGCGAAGGCTCGGGATCTATGAAAAGACTTACGGAAATGCCCCTGTCCTGCAGTTTTTTGACGTATTTTTTCAGGTAAGAGACCTGTCTTTTAACATCGAGGCCGCCTTCGGTCGTTACCTCGGCGCGTTTTTCTGGGACCAGGGTGACTATGTCCGGTTTTACCTTGAGGGCGATCTTTTGCATCTCGGCGGTCGCGGCCATCTCCATGTCAAAACGCCTGACCGCTTTTCTTATGGCGTAAATATCACTGTCCTGTATATGGCGGCGGTCCTCGCGCAGATGCGCCACTACAGCGTCAGCTCCCGCTTTCATGCATATCCGAGCGGCTTCTACGGGAGAAGGAAAAGACTCCCTGCGCGCCTGCCTGATCGTGGCAATATGATCTATATTCACTCCGAGTTTTGGCATTTACAATGTAAATATAGCATAAAAAAAAGCCCCCCAATAAAGGAGGGCTTTGGAACGCATCCTGAAAAAATGCTATATGCCGGTATATACTCTAAACCTTTTCCCCTCAAGCGCTTCGATCATTGCTGATACCGTCTTTTTCCCAAGACGACCGGGCTGGTCGCCCTCCTCGAGCTTAACCTTGTATTGCTGCTGAAAATCCCTTGTAGCCTTTTGCTCCTGGGTTGAGTAATATGTCCAGTCTGATCCGCATTTTTCCGTGAACGTTTGATGGTCCATGATCCCCAGGGCCATATAGGCCATCTTTGCTAGAGCAACATCCTTGCCCAAAGTATCTCGAGTCAAAAAAGGAAGAAAATTATCCGGGCTTTGATAGATACTGGCCGGATCTTTATCTGGGCTTTTTGCGATCTCTCCGTTCTTCAGCTTGCCCGCGATATCCAATTTTACTACTTCGGTAAAGACATTGAGGTTGCGTGGGTTTGCGAAATAATTGCCTTTGGCAAGCAAAGGAACTATCTTGCGAAGCCCTTTTTCCGTAAATCCGGTGCCGGATCTGTAGTAATGACTTATATCGTCGCCCTTTATATCTATACCCAGGGACCTGAGCCCATACATAACAGTTGCAGTTCTCTGATTGTCATTTAAACCGCTCGCAACAGCAGCCGCCCTATTCTCAACAGTAGTGGTTACCAGCGTTGCAGAGTATATATGTGTCATCATCTTCTCCTTTTCTCTAATTTTCTATCGCTCTTATCTATTTATCGTCTAAAACAGCTGCGGATTTCAATCGACCCTCATCCCGCAGCTATCTCTTATATCGGGGCATGCAATGAAAAACTTGCATTGAAGTTATCTTCTTGTGCGCTGGGGCCTCTCGAGTATATCTAT
>CAZRTO010000087.1:0-3436 GCA_964603025.1 uncultured bacterium
TGATGACAGGATCTTTCCGGGCATTCTGCAATTCGTTCCGGTTGAAAGCGACCCCGCGGGAACAAATAAAGTGCTTCTGGGCTCGGGACTGCCGGTAGCTTTTGACGACGGGCTCGAAGATTCCCTTCTTCTCTATATCTTCCGAGATGTCGTGACCGAAGGCGTTTTGAGCGCTTTATGTGCCGGACGATATAGTATGGGGGAGACGGAGCGGTTCGGCAGGCTGCAGGACGGATGGACGTCATTCAGCTATTTCCGGGATTTTGAAAAGCTTCCGGAGCCGCGCACAGGGCCGCTACTGTCGGTTATGCCTAAACAGGGTTGATGCCCCCTGAGATTTCTCGTAAAAGATATCGATAATATACTATAGGGGAGTAAGCCAGACAATCATGAGAGTTGCGCACACAACGGCTCCTAGAATAACTCATAAAGAGACGGTTTTTTTTAACAGTGTAAATCATTCAAGAATAACGCAGCTGATACAGGCCGGCAGGGACCCTCAGCTAATTAGCCGCATTCCGCCTTCATATTTCAATATTGATATCACTTGGAGATGTAATAACAACTGTACTGGATGCATTGACGGCTCAGCGGTCAAAAGGAACCTTAACGAGCCGGATGCGGAGCTGGATATGAGCTGGGAGATGTGCCGCGATCTGATCTCCTACGCCAAGGAGAACAGCATGCTGGGCGCGATCATTCAAGGAGGAGAGCCTCTTCTCCATCCGAGGATCGATGATTTTTTATATGCCTGTGCTGATGCCAATCTTGTGTTGCGAATGGTGACGAACGGCACCAAGATCTCAGAACATTTAGATGCGATCGCAGCTGCTTTTAGCGCCGAAAGAAATTGTAAATTCAGGGTTTCCGTGAATACGGACGAATCGCATTATGCCGATTTTGTCAGGCGTTCCGGGGCTGATCTCTCGGATGTGATTTCCGGGATAAGCGCTTTGACTTCAAGAGGGGTGCCTGTGGTTGCTTCTACGGTATATTTTGGCGAACAATTTTCAGCTGACGGATGCATGGAGAATATAAGCCAGCTATCAAGGATAGGGGAACTGGTTGCGGAAGCAGGCGTATTTAGATGGCTGCTTCTCCCGGGTCGCGATCCCGTGACAAAGAGTCCGGCGGGATTGACCGAGAGGGAGATGGATCTCATGGAAAACCTTCCTGAGACAATAGGAAACGCAGTGGTCGTTAAGTCTGACAGGCATCAGATCGAGAAGCAAATGCCTGCATCCGCTCAAAATAAGGATTTTGCTCCCTGTCCGGCTTCGCTGCTTCGGGTATCCGTAGGGTCTAACGGGAACCTGTATTCCTGCACAGAACATAAGGGCGATGAACGAGCACTTGTCGGGAAGATAGCTCCTCCGGAAAGATCCTTTTCTTCCGTATGGCACAGCATTGACAGGGTCAATAAACAGCTTGCGTTCGATCCGAGACGCGAATGCGCTTCTATCACATGCGACCGGTACGGCATAAACAGCACTGTTGAAGCTGCAAGGGCCGGCTATGAAAAATTCGGTTGCCCGAGCATAATAGCCCACCTGTTGCAGGACCACGACTATACTTCCGATCTGTTCTTTTAACCTGATGCTATAATCCTCTTGTATGCCGCAGAACGAAAAATCCTATACCGTAAGCCAGCTCAATGCCGCGCTCAAGATGTATCTTAAGGATTTTTCTAAGGAAGGGGTATGGATAAAAGGCGAGATCTTGAGCTATAAGGCCGACCAGAACCGGCGTTATTCTTCGTTCCTTTTGTGCGAAAAAGAGGACGGGTCCGACGAGATAGTCGCGCAGGTACAGGCGATGTGCTGGGGCACGGAGCTTTCGGACATCATATATAAGCTGAGAACTGTTGACCGCGGACTTGACCTGAAAGACGGCCTTTTCTGCCAGCTCAAGTGTGTGGTGGACCTTTGGCCCAAAGCGGGACGTCTTCAGGTAATAGTAAAAGACATAGACCCTTCAGTGACGCTGGGAGAGCTGCATCTTCTTCGCATGAAAGTATTCAATGAGATCAAGGCTCTGGGATTGCATGAAAAAAATCGTAGCCTGGAGATCCCGGCGTGCCCTTTACGTATCGCTCTTATATCGTCCAAAGGCGGCGCCGGATACCACGATTTCCTTGCCGGGATACAAAACTCAGGATTTCCTTTTGCAGTCGATTTTTACCACGCGGCAGTGCAGGGCGCTGATACGGAAAAAGAGGTGTGCGATGCGATCGGCCGCATTTCAAAAAAAGCTGACAAGTACGATGTTCTTGTGCTGATACGCGGCGGCGGCTCGGTAGCCGACCTGAAATGGTTCGACAACAAAAACATATGCCTGGAGATCGCAAACTGCAAGATCCCAGTGCTGACGGGGATAGGGCACGAGATCAATCTCTCAGCCGCGGATATGGTGTCAAATATGAGCTTTAAGACGCCGACCGCAGCCGCGGTGTTCCTTGAGAACAAAGTTTTTGAATTCGACCGTGCTGTGACCGATATGACGGAAGGCATACACAATAAGGCGAGAGATATAATAGCCGGCAATAAAGCTTCTTTGAAGCAACTGATCAAAGACCTTTTATCCGATGCCCGTATGGTCATGGAAAAAGAAAGAATGTCGCTGGCATCCATCACAGGGGATATCAGGCCTTCTGTGACGAGGCTTCTAAAGGATTCCTTATCGGGACTAAAGGTATTTGACGATAAAGCCCGCATTTACGATCCAGTAAATAACCTTAAATTGGGCTACAGCATCACCAGGAATAATAAAGGGGAAGTGATCAGGGATATCGGCCAGGTGTCTTTGGGGGACGATATCGTCACTCATCTGGCAGGCGGCCGCATGGTCAGCAATGTCAATAAAAAGGAGGGCTTATGATGGCAAAAGGCGCGCAAAGTTACAAAAGATCGTTCGAGGGGCTTGAAAAGATATTTGACGATCTGCAGTCGGGCAGTATCGGGGTGGACGAGCTAGAATCAAATCTGAAAAAAGCTCTCGAGCATATCAAGGTGTGCAAAGAAGTCCTCAAAAAACAGGAAGTAAAAGTCAACGAGATACTCAAAGAGATAGAAAAAGAAGAGAAATAACTCACTTTCTGCTGAAATCCGGCCTCAGTCGTTACGATAAACCATTGTATGCGATCAATCGCGAACAATCAAATTACATCAAGCAGCCGGCCGCTATTTATTCCGCCCAAGACAGATTATTTGGGGCGTCCGGCCGTTATCAGGAATTTCGCCAGCAGCATCCTGAGTGCAAGGCAGGAAAAAGAACGCCGCTCTATACCGGGAAGGTTGATCATTGGTTTTGACGGGCTGGACGGCAGCGGCAAGACGCATCTCGTGGTCAGGGAGCTGGCGCCTGCTCTAAAGGATATGGGCGCGTCCGTGCAGATAGCCAGAGGGGACTGGAGCATAGTCCCAAAAGCCGAGAGAGC
>CAZRTO010000088.1:0-3229 GCA_964603025.1 uncultured bacterium
ACCTTTGAGATCGAGGAGATCTGATGAAAGCCGCCGTTATAGTATTTCCCGGCAGCAACTGCGACTGGGACTGTTATCATACCGCCAAAACATCGCTCAAGGCCAAGGCCGAATTCGTCTGGCATGAAGAAGAGAACCTGAACTCTTATGACGTCGTGATAGTACCCGGAGGCTTTTCATACGGGGATTATCTCAGGTCAGGCGCGATCGCAAGGTTCTCTCCGGTCATGAACTCGCTCGTTGAATACGTCAAAAAGGACAAGGGGCTTGTCATCGGCATATGCAACGGTTTTCAGATACTGACAGAAGCCGGCCTGCTGCCCGGAGCGCTGCAAAAGAACAAGCATCTCAAGTTCCTGTGCAAAAGCGTGAGGCTCAGGGTGGAGAACACAAAAACCCCGTTCACCGGCAAATGCAAGACAGGGCAGGTGCTTGAGATACCGATAGCCCATTTTGACGGCAATTACACGGCGGACAAGGATACTATAGAAAAACTCAACAAGAATAAACAGGTGATCTTCAGATACTGCTCAAAGACCGGATCTGTTTCACCGTCATCAAACCCAAACGGTTCTATAGAAAATATTGCCGGGATCTGCAACGAGGCCCGCAACGTGCTCGGGATGATGCCCCATCCCGAAAGAGTGGCCGACCCCGTACTGGGAGGGGAGGACGGGAATTACATATTCGCTTCCATGATGGACTATCTCAAGAAGTAGATCAGCTTATATTATTTCGATCGCCTTTTCCGCCCTTATATTTTCTTCCGTCAATGAGCCGGCATTTCTCATCTCTATCAATTTGAACGGATCGATAACGGCTATCTTGACGCCCTTTGTGCCGCAAATTTCTTCATCATGCAAGTCTCCTCCGCCCGGATTGACAGTCACGGTGTTTCCGCCGGAACTTACAACAAAGGGCCTGTAATCGCCGGCTACGGTCGGGGCGCCGTGAACATGGCCGGTCAGGTGCAGTATGGGTTTTAGCTCTTCTATCGCGGCGCGGAGCTCAACAGAGCCCTGATCAGTGAACCACTTATCCATTCCGATGTGGTGAAATGAGTCCATTGTACCCTGGGCAGGCATATGGGTAACAACGATATTTTCCCTTCCCGGGATACCGAGCTTTGAAACAAGCTCATTATATCTTTCTGATGACAAAACGCCCATGTACCACGGATTGTTCTCGTTAACACCTCTTGCGCCGGCGTCGCAGGAAAGTGCGGGGATCCCGCTGAGCCCGGCGATGAAAACAGGGGGAAGCCCTTCTTCGCGAAGCGTCCAGCTTGCCAGCCCGTTGTAAGGGTCAGCAAGAGGGGACTGGAAGCTGTGAAAAGTCTTAAGAGGCTGCGCGGCCTTGAATCCGTATAAAGCCTTTGCTGACAGGAAATCGGCATTGCCAAGAACAGAAAAGAACAAACCGTCACTGCCTATCCTTGAAGATATCTTCCCGAAGAGATCGCGCACCAGCTTTTCGGAATGGGCTGTGAATTCGGTGCGCCGCTCCATTGAAAGCGCCGTATCCACGACCCCGTTAGACCTCCACATATCGGGCCGCAGATCGAGCATATCCCCGCCGTTGATGATAGTCCGTATCCCCTGGCTTCTGAGCCGGGCGGCTTTCGCGCTAAAAGACGCAAGCCTTGCACCGGCGGCCGAAGAGCTGCCCAGATGCATGTCGGTCACATAGGCTATCCTGGTTGATACCTTCATTTTCATTCTCCTTTGTTTATTCCGCTTCAGCTTTATATCGATGCAATGATCGTGAAATTTCACCGATTTGATGCAAGTTTTGGGACTGTGGTCCCGAGTATAATAGTGTAGTAGGAAAGTCCATGTAAACAAAGGAGAACTAAAATGGGATCTACAAATGCAGCGGATGCAAACGCAGCTCTTTCGGCAGCGAGAAGAGCGGCAGCGGCGGCTCCAGTCCTAGGGCAAGTCACCACTACAAGTCCCGCAGGCACGACCGCACAGGCGGCGACTGGTGCGGTGGGCTCTTATATAGAAACCAGACAGACTGATAGATCGCAGTCTTTCAGAGATACTGCTACAGCACAAATCGAATCGTTCCAGCAAAAACATCCCGATATTACCGTAGAATCGGAAGTGAAAGACTCCTGGATAAAGTACACATTGACGTATGTAGATGGAAATGGACGGTCTTACCGAGGCTCAGGAGGAACAGGAAGTGCTGCGGGAATTGAAAAAACAATGGAAAATAAACTGAACGGCCTGATACGCGATGCAAGCACTCCTCGGCCTGCAGTAACCGAACCGCCTGTGGGCGCGACCAATGCGGAAGAGCAGACAGCCGAAGAGCTATTCAATGAGGCTCTTAACGCAGAAGGCGGAATGCTTGATACCTACAGGGGAACAAGACCTCAGCAAAGGATACCAATGGTAGCAGATATGTACAGCCGAGGAGCTCTTTCCAAGCAACAGGTAAGAGCATTGATAGAAAAGGGATACCTGAAGAAATCGGAAGTAACGGCTCTGGCCCAGAACGATACTGCAAAAGCAATACTTTCGCCGTTCCTTGACGAGTGATCAAGGAACGATCGCTCTTCTAACAAGTACGGGATCGGTTTCTCCGCGGCTATCGGCAAGTGATTTGATCCTGCCGTTTATCATGGCTGCCGTCTCATTTGACATAACCTCATCCAGCATAGAGGCTGCTAACATGACGAGGCCTTCCGCGTTCTTTGATTTGAACATGTCCACGGCTCTTTCCACATCGCTCATTTGAGAGTTTAAATATATCGCAAAGTACTGCAGCCGCGACAGGTCGCCTTGGGGCAAGGCGTTCACCATCTCGTGCCTATAAGCCTCTATCTCTCCAAGGGCCGCCGGCAGGGAGGCGCTTACCGTGCGGATTTCCTCCTCTGAAAACTTGCCGGAAGCATGCATGAAATAATATATCGAATCAAACTCCATCCTTTTTCCGCTTATATACTGCCTTGCATGGACAAGCTCATGCGAGATCATGGATTCTACATATAACCTTGACAAAGAAAGAGTCTTGTCTTTAGGAAAGACTATCAGAACGAATTTTTTTGCCCCTTCATATGTGGGGGAACTCGAGAACGACCCGTCCCTCGAGATCCCATAAGTAATGATAGATCCCCGCTTAATAAGTGAAGCGGCCTTGGAATAAAAAGGCATTTTCAAGATGTCCTCCGGCACCATGTCATCCATTACTATCAGGACCGGGGCATCTTCCAGCTGAT
>CAZRTO010000089.1:0-3135 GCA_964603025.1 uncultured bacterium
AAAATACTATTGAACGCGCTGTGCTCATGTGTGAAGGAGAGGTCGTTTATGCGCACCACCTGCCGCCCACTCTCCAGACGCCTGAGACTTCAAGGACGCAGATCGACGATTCCCTTAAGTGTCTTGTCGAGAATTATGAAAAGGAGCTGATAAGCGACGCTCTCAAGACCACCAGCGGCAACAAGACCAAGGCGGCAGCGCTGCTTAAGACCACTGAGCGCGTGATCGGCTACAAGATAGACCAGTACGGGATCGACTTCAAAAAATTCAAAAGATAGCTTTCATACATAAATGTCGCAAATATCAGCATAAGATACAAAAATGTAGTATGTTCCTTCTCCTGATATCTCATCCTCTTAGAGAATAATTCCCTGTTTGAGGCAAAAAAAACAGCATTCCTTTTCTCTCTGTTATTATTTGGCGGGAATATTGCTCTTTTGTGTGCAGCGTCCCGTAAAAAAACGGGGCAAAAAAAAGAAGGGAGAAAAGGGATGAGAAAACTATTTGCTTTGATCGTGGTTTGTCTGCTTATGACAGGGTTCGCGGCTTCTTCTGATGCGGGGGTTTATCTGTACGCCAATGCCGCAAATACTTCAGGGGGGCTCAGGTTTGATATCGCAGAAGGGACCGTTTTGGATATAGCGGGATCCCTGACCTCAAATAGCGGCGGGACGAACTCAGTCATATACGCCGATATTTTTAAGGGGTACTGGGGACTGGGCGTGCAGGCAACGATACCTTCTTCCGGGGATACCGTTTACGATTTCAGTCTCCAGTTCGCCGTTGAGCAGCCCGTTAACGACAACATAGCTCTTGGGATAGGTGTGCCTATCGTGAACGTGAACACCGCGTCCCCAACGACGACAACAGTGTTCTCGGCGTTTTCCCTGTACAGCATCATAAAGATATAGCACAAAAGGGGGTGTGGGAGATGTTTAAAAGAAACATACGAAAATGTAACTATCGTTCCAGTAAAACTACAAAAATGTGCCTTTTTGGATACCGGATAGAGGATATTTCCCTTTTCTCCGATAAAAATCATTGTGGCGGGTTTGTTGCTGGTAATACCAGTGAAACCGCCGCAAGGAAAGGATGAGTATCATGGAAACACTTGCAACTCTTAAGACCGGCATAGATACGATGTGGGTTCTGATCTCTGCGTTCCTGGTATTCTTCATGCAGGCCGGATTCGGAATGGTGGAGGCGGGGTTCATACGGGCAAAGAACACCTGCAATATACTGACAAAGAACTTTCTTGATTTCTGTATGGCCTCCCTGGGTTTTTTCATTTTCGGTTATGCGATCATGTTCGGGCCCGGGAACGGTTTGTTCGGACTGAAAGGCTTTTTCCTTATGGGGGCTGAGTCGCCGGTTTCCATCCCCCTGTTCGCCTTCTGGCTGTTTCAGGCGGCTTTTTGCGGAGCTGCTGCCACGATAGTTGCCGGAGGAATGGCGGAGAGGATGAAGTTCCAGGCTTATCTGATATATTCTTTCGTAATATCTGCCCTTATATATCCTATAGTCGGACACTGGATATGGGGAGGCGGATGGCTGTCGCAGATGGGTTTTGCTGATTTCGCGGGGTCCACAGTTGTGCATCTTACCGGAGGAATAGCCGCGCTGGTCGGAACCATCATGCTTGGCGCCAGGCTAGGAAAATTCAATCAGGACGGGTCCCCGAATGTAATAGCCGGTCATTCCATTCCTTTGGCTTCTCTGGGAGTGTTTATATTGTGGTTCGGCTGGTTCGGGTTCAATCCCGGATCGACTCTTGCAGTGGGCGACGGCTCTTTAATAGGCAGGATCGCCATAAATACCAATCTTGCCGCGGCTATGGGAGGTATAGTGGCGATGGCTTTGGTCTGGAAACTATTCGGCAAGCCGGACCTTTCAATGGCAATGAACGGTGCCCTTGCCGGGCTTGTTGCGGTTACCGCCCCTTGTGCTTTTATTGAACCTTGGGCTGCTATCACCATCGGGGCTGTTGCCGGACTGCTTGTTGTGACGGCAGTAGTGGTGCTGGATAAACTGCATATCGACGACCCGGTAGGAGCGTTCCCGGTACACGGAGTTAACGGTATCTGGGGAACTCTGTCAATAGGGATCTTCGGTCAAAAAGCCCTGGGACTGGCCGGAGACGGGCTTATTTACGGCGGAGGGTTCGCACAGCTTGGCACCCAGTTGCTGGGTGTTGCAGCGGCCGGACTCTTTGTAGCTCTTTCAATGGGCCTTGTATTCAAGATGATAGATCTTTTCATAGGGCTTAGGGTAAGCAGGGATGAGGAGCTCAAAGGGCTGGACATAGGCGAACACGGTATGGAGTCTTATGCAGGCTTCCAGGTCTTTAGTACCCAGTAAATAAAAGAAAGGAGAAAGGCCATGAAACTTATAATAGCGATGATCCAGCCGCACAAGCTGACCGACGTTAAAAAAGCGTTGTTCGACGCGCAGGTATATAAGATGACTGTTACCAATGCGCTGGGCTGCGGACAACAGAAAGGCTATACGGAAACATATAGAGGAGTCATAAGCGATATAAATCTTTTGAAGAAAATACGCCTTGAGATCGCTGTCAATGATGATTATGTAGAGCCCACCATAAAAGCAATAATAAAGGGCGCAAAGACGGGCTCCATAGGCGACGGGAAAATAATGGTCATGGATATGGCCGATTGCATAAGGATAAGGACCGGGGAGAGGGGAAGCAAGGCGATAGGATAAAAACCAAGAAAGTCCTGTAAGCGGTGAATAACGGTCCCGGACAAAGTCAGTCCAGGGCTTGTTCAAAATAGATGAACAAGGATGTTTATTTTAGTTTGTGTTCGGTTTGTTGTAGACTATAGTTATAGTTAAGGAAAGGAGAAATATGATGGCAAGTCTTACTGAATTATACGGCGAAAATGTTTTCAGCATGAAATTGATGCGCAAGTGTCTGTCAGAGGCGACCTATAAATCGCTTGTGGCGACGATCAAAACAGGAAAGAAGCTTGACGCAGGGATCGCGGATGAGGTGGCGGAAGCCATGAAAGATTGGGCTGTTTCAAAGGGCGCGACCCACTATACGCACTGGTTCCAGCCGCTGACCGGGTCGACCGCGGAAAAACACGATTCTTTCATCGTGCCAGACGGGGAAGG
>CAZRTO010000090.1:0-3100 GCA_964603025.1 uncultured bacterium
TTCCGTGCAGTAGAACATTCTGGCTATTTTCCAAAGGTTGTCGCCTCTTTGTATCCTATATGAGACCTGATCGAATCCTTCCCTGGCAACCGGCTGTGGCACCGGTGAAGCTTGTACTATCTGTTCATCAGGAGAACTTTCATCAATAACATCCTCCTTGACGGGAACTTCCTCCGGCGGCGATACATGCTCTATAACAATGGCTTGTTCTTGTATTACAGGTGCCGAAACATCCGCAATCTTAAGCGTCTGGCCCGGATGTATGACATCGCCCCTTAAATTATTCAGCCTTTTCAGGTCGTTAACGGTGGTATTGTTCCTGCTTGCGATGCGCCAGAGAGAGTCCCCTCTTCTTACTTCATATACTTGGGCAGGAGCGGAAATATTACTTACAGTTTCTGTCATGCCAGCACCTCTTGTGTTTTAGGGTGTCTACCCCCTCCTGTATATATATCGATGGTTCCGGACTAAAATCCTGGGGTTATAGCAGGATCATTCCTTGTCGTAATTTTTGGCTAATTTGATCCTGTCCTGAGGCGACAATGAAGGATCGTCTTGATATGACCGCACATAATACATGATCACCCGCTGCTGATCGGGGGTAAGCTGTCCTTCCTTAGCTCCGATCATACTAATAGCCTCTCTTCTCCTGGCTATCATAGTCCCGTAATCAGCTTTGACCGTGCCGACGGAAAAATGCATGGGATCCCCGGCCCCTCCCCAGACCAGTCCTGCGTCTCTTAACTCTCTTGTCATTGCAGGATGCTTTGCCATCTCCGCGGTGATGCTTTGGGCTGCCAGACGAACAAAATTACCATTGGCCGTTCTCTTATACAACCTGATGTCAACAGCAAGTCCCCAGTTATGATCGCTATAGCCTGCGGGAGCCGCCGGCCATGTATTGCTTTTGTGCAACTCCGCCTGTCTTTCAAAAGTACGAAAATCGCTATAGATCTCTACCATGTAACCCCTCTCTTCGAAGATCTTTGACAACTCAGGCGCCAGACGCCTCATTTCCGGATGGATCAGCATATTATCCAGGCGCACCGCGTTCGAATAGTAAATTTCTGCCTGCATACGCTCTGATGGCGGCATTTCGCCTCTGTTAACCGTCAATAAACGCCCCTCTTTTATCCTTGTGCCCTCGACGCTATCGCGGTTATCCCACAAGAGCCTGGCCGGTGAAATATCATGCTTTTTTGCGATGCCAGTAAGAGTATCCCCCTTGCCTATACGATAGATAACTCGTCCCCCTAAAAATCCTGAAACAAAACCGCCGGACTGTTCCTGCGCTCGGGCCATAAGATCTTTGGATGTGCTGAGAACCTTTTCTCCCGCATCTTTTATGAAGGAAACAGCATCACGCAGCGGGGCCACTCCGATATTGAGCAAAGATCGCACGATGATCTCATCCCCTGACGGCGGCAAGCTCACATCAACGCCGGACCCATTTTCCAAATAAGGGACTTGTCTGGAGCCATCCGGATCAATGGTCACTGTCGGGTATGGATTCGGGATCTCATCCTGCTCAACAGATACGAGCGATCTTGTCGAATATCTGGCAGGATCCGTGTCGGGAAGTTCTTCCGGAGCTACCGAATATACGGCGGCAGGCGCCGGTTGCTCTTGCATGACAGCCGGTCCAGGCTCAGGCGGAAGCAAATGCGCATACGACATGGGCGTTTGAACTGCCGCCGTCCGTGCTGCAGGAATTTCAGGCACATGCGGCTCATAATGAGGGGGCTCTTCATCTGCAGTCTCTTCACCTATAGGCTCTTCCTGTGCGGGCATGCCTGGATCAGCAGCGATCTCAACAGATCCCTCCTGTTGCGGCAACTTTATTATCTGCCCCACAGAGATCCTGTGGGGATCTCTTATGGTTCCTTTGTTGAACTCGATAAGGTCTTCCAGATCGAGCCCGTGCTCTTTGGCGATCCTGGAAAGCGTCTCGCCTTTTTTTACCGTATGTTCTTCTCCGACTGTTCTGACATCATCCACAACTTCAGGCTCGGGCATTACTGATATATCTTCGGGTTCGAGCGCGGGCGCAGACGCGATGGTTCTTATTTGTCCTGATTGCTCTTCCCAGGACTTAGCCGCATTGCCGTACTTATTCCAGTGTTCCGATGTTATATTTCCGGAGGTTGACAAGGAGTAGAGATTTTCGACAACATCCTGCCTGGGTTTGCTTCCCACCCAAAAATCCTCGCCTTTCAGATAAGAAGTCTTTTCCTTGAATGAGGAAACAGCTTTTAAGCCGTTCCCATAAGCTGTTGACGCCTCTGCTTGCGGCGGAGCAACATATGCAGGCTGAGATGCTGGAGTAGTGCTTCCTATTGCATCGTTCATTATTAGACCCTTTGTTGTTTTCTCGAAACAAATTCCGTGAATCTTGCATACAAAATCATGAACTTGCGAGAGAGCCCGCAATTAGCAATTTTGGCTTAAAAGTGATATATTTAGGTACAAATGGACCTTTTCAAAAAGTCCCGGGACCTGTCAAAACTTTCTTACGGCGAGGTCAAGGATATCGCTGAAAAATGCGCTCTTTGCGGACTCCATAAGACCAGGAACAAGGTGGTCTTCGGCAATGGACCCGTCCCGTGCGACCTGATGCTGATCGGAGAAGGCCCCGGAGCTGACGAGGATGAACAGGGACTGCCTTTTGTGGGAAGAGCGGGACAACTGCTCACAAAAATATTTGAGTCCGTAGGGATCAACAGGGATAAGGAAGTATACATAGCCAACACCGTTAAATGCCGCCCTCCCGAGAACCGGACACCGAAAGACGAAGAAACAAAGGCCTGTTTCCCCTATCTGGAAGCACAGATACGCCTGGTAGGTCCTAAGATCATCCTTCTGGCCGGAGCTCCGGCCTGCAAAGTGATACTCGGCAATGAAGAGCCGATGTCTAAAATAAGAGGCAAATGGTTTTCATATAAGGATACGGATATTTCGATCATGCCGATATTTCATCCTTCATACCTTTTGAGATCCCCTTCAAAGGAAAAAGGTGCCCCTAAATGGCTGACCTGGCAGGATATGATAGAGGTAAAGAACGCTCTTGATTGTGTGAAGAAAGTCAAAGAATTAGAAAAAC
>CAZRTO010000091.1:0-3030 GCA_964603025.1 uncultured bacterium
TCATATATTCATCGTCAGAAATGTCATGAGATTTCACTGAAAAACATGCCGGGATAAGTGTATGCCGGCGGGGTTAATCGTCGTCTATTTCGTAGTCTGAACGGTTAAAGGCCCTGAATGCCCTTGCTATAGAAGCCGTTTTCCCTTGTGTTAGGTCGGAAACAAAGAGCCTGTCGCCGTCCAGCAATTCGAAAGCTATATCCATCCCGGTTTCTTCGTTATTAGAAACGGAGAGCTTGCCGTTGCCGTCTCTTTTTGCGAATATCCTGGCCCCATTGACAGGGAATGACAGTCCTGTCTGGTGCTCTTTATCAGCGTCCGGCCAGTGCAGAAAATATTGAAAATTATCCGATGGGTCCCCATAAGCCTCCCTGACTATCATCGGGAAACCATCGACAAATACAGCATCTCCCGTATCGATCTGTGTTCCTCTTGGTTGGATATTTATGAGTTCTCTTTCGCCAAAGAGACGTTTGCTGAAGCCGGGCATGGCATAGATGTTCCTGAACATCGCGCACATATCATCTGCTATCTCGGGAAATCCTGACAATCTTTCTTTGATGCCATCTTCTCCCAGTATAAGAAAATGCATAAAGTTTTCGGCGAAGAATTCTTTGAGCGTGTTCTGATACTCCACTCTTTGCCGGGGGATGCCGAAAAAGTCTGTTCCAAACACAGCATTTAAAGACAGGGCTTTTTTATGGAGTTCCCTGGACATAATATACAAAGGAACATCAAGGATCCTATCGACCGCATGCCCTAACTCGTGAGCCGCAAGCGGCAGATATGTGTATGGCGTAGTGCCTGTAAAATTGTGAGGGAACTGTATGCTCGAGTTGTTATACGAGTATGTTCCATTTGCTGTGTCTTGTTCGACAGATATTCTGCTTAGTGTCCCTCCGGTGAGCACCGCTTGCGGCATGCTCCCCAGCAGGGGGATCGTCGCATAGATCCTTCCCGCAACGGAATCGGAAAGACTGATTCCATTACAGGCGCCGAGCGCTGCTTCGAAACAATGCATGGCCTGCTCCGCATCTCCGGTCGGGAATCTATTGGCCTTTTCCCATTCGCTAAATATCTTAGGAGAGTCGTCCGAAAGACCGATATCGGAGGGAGTAGCGCCAGAGATATTTCCGTAGACGGAAGATACCTCAAAAGGATATGAAGAAGAACTCCAGTCTTTTGACAGCCTAAAGTTCGTCCTGAAGAACCTCGACTCCATTTCCCTTGTTAAACCGTCGATTTGGCCGACAAGGCTGGGCCTTTGTCCTTGCCTTAATTGGGAAAAGACCTGCCGCATGGAAGCAGAGGCGGATACCGGATTGTTAAATCTAAGAGCGCTGGTTGCAACCACTGATCTTCCCCCCTCATATATATATCGATATATTCGGGGTCAGATTTCGAAGCGGCTATCTGCAGAGACCGCGGCTTCTTTTTATAGTTCTTCGTCTTTTTCCGCGAAGACCTTGTAGAAGCAGAAAGAACCCAGGCCGATTATGACGGCCCACGACGAGAATAGGAATATCCAGCCGTAAAAATTCATTTTGTAGCCTCCGGATGATTGCGTTTCATGGCCGTTCTGACGAACACGGCCAGCGCGACAAAAAGCGCCAGCAGTCCGGCCCTGGTCATGAGTATGAAAGGCATGTTGTTTTCGGACACCCCCTGCATCCTTATAACCGACAATCCGTCCTGAAAGAACCACGCGAACAGGATCACCAGCAGGAATGTAGGAGTGATATATTTGATGATCCATTTATAGAACCTCGGGATCGTTAGCTGCGCTCCCCGGTGCATTTCTTCCCATGCCTTGTCTATGCCGAAGGCCCAGGTAAAGAGTATCGCCTCTATTGTCCCGAAGAGGACCAGGCAAAAAGTGCCTCCCCAGAAGTCGAGCTCATCCACGACACCGCGGCCCAGGAAGAAGATGGCTGGCTGACACAGGATAAAGGTGGACGCCGATACTATCGCGGCCGCTTTTTTGCGGTCAAAATTAAAATCATCCTTGATAAAAGCCACTGCTGGCTCGATCAGTGACACCGAAGACGTCACACCCGCCAGAAAGAGCAGAAAGAACCACAGGAAAGCGAACAAAGCGCCGAGCGAGATCTGGGAGAAGATAAGCGGCATTGTGACGAAGCCGAGGTTGAACGCGCCGCTTCCCGCGATCTCTTTTATGCCTACGGGCCCGAAGAACGCGAAGGCAAGCGGAATGATTATGCTGCCGCCCAGTATCACTTCCGCAAACTCATTGGTGGACGCGGCCGAGAGCCCCGAAAGCGCGACATCATCACCCTTTTTCAGATAGCTGGCATATGTAAGGATAACCCCGATCCCTACGCTGAGCGTGAAAAATATCTGGCCGGCGGCGGCAAGCCAGGTACGGGCGCTGAGCAGAGCCGAAAAATCCGGATTCCACAAGAACCCGAGTCCGTTGACAATGTTCCAGTCGGGGTTGGCAGGATAGGGCGCGCCGAGCGTCAAAACACGCACCATTATTATCACCGCAAAGATCAGAAGAGTGGGCATGGCTATCTTGCAGAACTTTTCTATGCCTCCGGAAACGCCTTTGAAGATGATCACAGCGTTTATCAGGAACGTGATCAAAAAGAATATGTATGCCGGGCCTATGCCGCTGAAGAACCTGTTGGACTCCAGCCCCTGGTATCCTGAGAGAAAGGCGGACATATCTCCGGCGCTGTGAATGTTGCCCAACACCCCGGTCAATGCGTAAAAGCTGTAGCCGAGCAGCCACGACTCTATGTAGATGTAGTACATGAATATGACCAGAGGACCGAATATGCCTATCACACCGAAATACTTGGAGAGACGCGTTTTCCATAGCCGCTGGAACATGCCCGGAGCCGTGGTGTGCCCGAATATGCCGCCGTAGCGCCCTATGGACCATTCTATCCACATGAGCGGGATGCCGATCAGAAATAGCGAAATGAAGTAGGGGATCATAAAAGCGCCGCCGCCGTTGTTGGCTGCCTGCACCGGAAATCTAAGAAAATTGCCCAGCCCGACCGC
>CAZRTO010000092.1:0-2873 GCA_964603025.1 uncultured bacterium
ATTAAGTAAGCCTATGTCCGACGTAGGCTCTTCGATCAAAAGTGCGACGCTACCGTCCATATTATAGCCCACAATAACAGGAAGAGCTTTGCCTTCACCGGTCCCTTTCGAGTTGAGGACCATCTGATCGTCATCCGCCCCTGCAAAGGCGATAGTGTTCCTGAGAGACACAAACAAAGGTTCGCCATCCGGAGGAAGTGTCCAATCGGTAACGCTGCGCAGATAGGATTCGTTGGTGAACCCGCCGCTTATTATAACGATACCGTTCTTATACATCTCAAAAGTGCCCGCTCCGGAAGCATTAAGAAAATTGCGTATAAATGCAGGGCTTTCCACTGACAATATAACTGTCCCGTTACCTGTATGCACTATATTGTTGAATGTGTCATTCGGCCCGGGAATGAAATACTGGCTGCCGGAATCTTTTGTAAAATAGACCGCTCCGCCGAAAGAAATAAATTCACCCGACGGGCTTATAGAAACAAGGTCCCCGGATATGTATACGTCAGTTACATCTTGATATATGTAACCGGACTCTATAGATATCAGGGCTTCAACGGTAAAAGTTCTGTTAAGAGTGATCCCGCCCCCGTATCCGCTGCTCAGATATAACGCTTCAACGGTCCCGGCAAAGTCTTCATCTACTGCTGCGCTCTTCGAGCTCAAATAATTAAATATCGCTATTTGTCCTTCTGGAGTAGTATTCCCTGTCCAGTTGGCAGCTTCTGACCAGTTAGGAGTTGAACCAAGTCCGCTCCAAATAAAAGTATTTTCCGGGAGGAAATAGGCCTCCATAGTGTGGTCGCTGGAGGCTCCTTCGAAAGTTATCCAATATGGGGAAGGATAATAGCTCGGATTCTCCAGCCCTTCATCGGTCACTCTTCCGTCTATAAGGACAAATGCGATATAACTCCCCGGAGAAGCCTCTATTGTAAAGATCTGCCTCGTGTTATGCCCGACCTCTACGGTGCCGCTTGGCGTTATGATTCCGCTTCCGGTACCGGTGGTCTCCGTGGTTACCAAAAACGGTCTTATGGCAAAGACCGCTTCGATGGAATGATCCGCCGTAACCGACTCGAATGTATAGGCAAACGGACGGTCCTGAGGCACTCCTTCCAGGGAAACTCCGTCGACAAGTACGCTGGCCAGCTTGTACCCCAGACTGAACCTGGGGGTCGCAATAAAAGACTTAGATGTCCCGTGGTCTACAGGCAATATCCCGACAGGCTCCATGGTCCCCCATTCGTCAACAAAGTCCGTAGAAGGCAATTTGGTGCTCTCGGCTGTAATATAGTAAGTATCAAACCAGTTCACATTGTTGCCTGAATTGACAGAATAAAACGGATTAATGGCCTCGGGACTCAGGTTCACGGAATCCCTGACATCGATAAAATAAACAGGATTGCGAGTACCTGCCGGATCTATGTACCATTGTTCATCGTCTACGGTACTTCTAAGCGATATCCTTGCCGAAGGACCTCCTTCGGAAGAGATTATAAGTGTTCCCTCTACTGTCTGGACGCTTCCGGCTTGGAACTTAAGTCTCTTTCCGGACCTGGTACAGTAAAGATTGTGAAAAGCCGTTGAGCCCTCTATTATCGACACTCCTTCGCCCGTGAATATCACGGTGTTGTCGTTCTCTTCAGAAAAGCGTCCGCCGGTCCTTTTGAACCGTCCGTCTATATGTATGACCGAATCGTCCGCGAATTTGAGCTCGCCCCCCAGAAGAAGAAGACTGCCTTCTCTCGGACCGGATTCTCCCAGATAAAGATTACCGTTGAGGTTAAGTACCTGGCTGAAGTTTGGCCCCAAAATAAGCCCGCCCAGTCTCAGATCCCCCTGCGGAGTAAGGATAGCGCTGACCCCCGTATTTATTAAAACCTTATCATCCGACGTCCTCGGATAACCGCTCTTTTTGTTCCAGTTGAGAGGACTTTCCCAGTTAGCGCCTGTCCCGGTCTCACCTCCTGTCCAGTTCCACATCTCCCATACAAGATAGGGGTAATTCCTTCCCTCATCGATACTCCAGATAGTGTCAAAATTCCAAGTCTCAAAAGAAGCCTGCTGTTTCATCTGGCTGTCGGTCAGCCCCAAAGCCCCTTTATAGTAGAAATTGCTTGAATACCTGTTATAGCAATACTCAACATCATCTCCCTCAAACAGAAAATAGCTCATGGGAGATCCGTATCTCAAACCATTTGAATAACAATTAACTATGCGGCCGTTATTTGTATACACAAAACCGGCGACAGTCCAGCTCGTGGAAGATATCTCGGAATACGAGTTCTCTATGGTACCGCTATTGGTCCCGACAAATCCGCCGCCTGAATAGTTAACGGTTCCGTTCTTCACATAACACCTTGAGATAGTCCCGCCGTCGTTATAACCGACCAAAGTGCCGGCATTGAAAGATCCGGCAATATACGCGTTATTCATTCCCAGATCGAAAACTCTGGATCCGGCCCCCAGGACTCCGAAAAGCCCCCTGTTGCTGACATACTTGTTGGTCACCAGATTATTTATGACAAAGCTGTTGCCGTTGAGCGATCCGGTAAAAGGACTGGTCTCGGAGCCGACAGGAAAAAATCCTTCATATGTATTTGTTGAATTGCTCCAGTTCCAGCGGGCTGTCGCATCGGCGGTTATGTTGAAATTTAGTTTAAAATGTCTTGTCAGATTAGACTTCATCCCCTGGAGTCCGTATATATCGTAGATAACATATGCCGCCGTAGTTGATGTGCCCGCCCCGGTATATCTAATGAACGAGCCTTCATTAGTCGGAATGGCAAAGCTGGCCGAGACCGTGAAGGCACTGGTTGTCGGTGTCGTACATACAAAATACCCTCCGCCCTGCTCAAAGCTCCCGTTCACCG
>CAZRTO010000093.1:0-2846 GCA_964603025.1 uncultured bacterium
GCTGTCATTACCATGGGGAATTGTCCTAATACGGATATCTTATGTAGCAATAAAGAAGGAAGCAAGTTTGTGCACATTCAAGTAAAAACATTTGTTCCAGGTAATAAGACATGTAGCGTCGGAAGAAAAGCAGAACATCATTACGGTGATAATTTCTTCTGGGTTTTGGCCGGGATTAGAACGCCGGATCAAAAGGGGAGTAATATATTCTATGTAATTCCTTCAAGCGAGATGGCAAAGAACATAGAAGAAAGTTTCAAAATATGGAAAAACACTCCTGGCAAGAAAGGTCAATTACGAAAACAAGATAATACGTTTAGGGCGCTCCATTTGCCACCAAGCAAAGATCCTCTTAACGGCTGGGATATTAGTAAGTACGAAAATCGATGGGATTTGATAGAAAAGAAACTCAGCTAAACAATGCTTGTTTTTTCTGGTGGGACATCAAGACCTCTATCCCATCCCCGTATCAAACCCATATTTCTTATCCGGCTTTTCTTCGAACCTTAATATCCTGCCGACAGGCAAGTAGCGCCTGCCACCGGATTTTGAGGTCGCAATTTGCGACCTCAAGTTATGGCAGACATCAGTAATAGATCTGTTCTCTTCCTCTGTAACACGGAACATAAAGTCTGCCGGAAATCTCCTCATGTTTCGTTTTACCTGTTCATTCAGTCTTTTTGTCGAAACACCGTAAAGCCCTGCCAGGTCGGAGTCTGCCATTACTTTTTGGCCCCTCAGAATATATATCTTGGATTCGATATCCTCTGAGGACAACACGCTTAAACTGTTGTGTTTTTCGGCACTTCGACTCGGCTTCGACCCCTCGACAAGCTCGGGGCTTAGCCTTCGCTCAGTGCGGGCACTTTTCATTTTTGCTCTCTACCTGTCTTACCTTTCCTACAGCAATATTCCCGCTGTTTAGGCTTTTTAAGCATGAAGATGATATAATTCCCGGTAAGAGTAAATGTCATGAAAAGACTTGTGATACTTGCGGGAGCTAACGGGACCGGGAAAACCACCTTTGCGAAGGAGTTCCTGAAAGAATATAAAATTGAATTCCTCAATGCCGATGAAATAGCTTTAGAAGCGTGCGGCAACAATAAAGACATAGACAAAAAGCGTATATCCTCAGGGAAAAAGTTCATCATCGAACTTCAAAAACTTCTGAAAAATGGGAGGTCTGTTGCTGTTGAATCGACGCTTTCCGGAACCTATCTTGAGAAAATAATAAGCAGAATCCGCAGGTCCGGTTACAGGATCTCAATAATCTATGTGTTTATCGACAATCCGCAGATCGCGCTTGAAAGGATCAAGGCGCGTGTCCTTTCCGGGGGGCATGATGTTCCCAAAAAGGACGTTATCAGGAGATTCTACAGGAGCAAAAGTAATTTTTGGCTCAAGTATAAATCTATTGCGGATGAGTGGACTATATTCTATAATGGTATGGAAAAGCTTATACCTGTGGCAACCGGTGAAAAGAACAGGTATGAAATATCTGATGAGAAGTTGTTTGAGACTTTTATGAAGGATATAAAATAATGACGAACAAGGCTTATGAATTCCTGTTCGATATGCTCAGGATAGGCAACAGAGCGGTAAAAAGAGCCCAGGAAAGTAACCGCAGAAAAGGTATTGCCAATGTTTATTCAAAGAACGGAAAGCCTGTATTTGAGCTCCCCAGCGGAAAGATCACCACATCCAGCCCGTTCTGATCATTTATGGCTCCAAAACTTGCTTTAGTCCTCTCCGGTGGCCCTTCGACTCTGGTTCGACTCGTCCCTCGGCAAGCTCGGGACTCGCTCACCATTCGCTCAGGGCCACTTATTGCGTATATTTTTAGGGAAACGGTAGTATCTCATCTATGAAGAACAGACTTGCTCTTGTGTTATCCGGTGGCTTTATCAAAGGCGTAGCGCATATTCCGGTCGCCAAAGAGATGTACAAGAGGGGATACGTTCCGGATGTTCTTGTCGGCTCATCGATCGGCGCTGTGATAGCGGTGCTCCTCGGACTTTACGACGACCCGGAAAAGGTTGAAAGACTGACCCTTGAGTTCGTTGACAAATATATATGGGCGCGGCTTTTGTCGGTAGATATATTTTCAAAAGCAGGGCTTTTCGAATCAAAAGAAGCCGTCCGCCTTATAGCCAAAGAAGCCGGCTTCACCGGCAAGACCTTTTCCGACCTCAAGAAGCCGGCCTATATCACCGCGACGGACTTGAACAGCGGGAAACTCGTTGTTTTTGGAGGCCTCACCCCGGCCTTCGGCCACCCCTCTCCACTTCGTGGAGAGGGGCCGGGGGTGAGGTTGACAGAAGCCCTCGAAGCCGCGATATCGTTCCCCGTTATCTTCAAGCCCAAAAAGCTAAAGATCGGCGGCAAAGTGATGGCGCTTGCCGACGGCGGGATCAGGGAAAATTGTCCGATATCCGTCGCGGCAAAAATACCCGGAGTAAAAAGGATAATCGCCTGTGACCTTGGCTACTGCGGACAGCTGAAGGGGGACTTTAACAAAAAAAGCGCCGTTGAGGTTTTTATGCAGTGCCTGGAATTGACAACGTCTTTCTCGCAGATAAACCGCTATATAAATGATGATATCTTTCTCAGGAAAAACATCTCGGTGCGGATAGTAAATCCCGGCATATTCGATGTTTTTCCTTTTGACCTTAAGGAGATCCCGTCCGTGATGAAAAGGGCCTCAAAGACCGCAAAAATAATATTTGGCAGGTTCAAAACGCCAAACGATCTCTTTAAACCGTGGAGATCAGACCCTTACGGAAAAGAATACATGACGGTCGAGCACATCGGAAGAAAGAGGACCAACGCCTGGGAGATAATAGATT
>CAZRTO010000094.1:0-1461 GCA_964603025.1 uncultured bacterium
TTGGTCACCCACGCGTCGCCATTGTTAGGATCCGCGTCTAGCGCCCTGTTGGCCGCTTCAATAGCCGGGAAATATCGCCCTTGAACAGCGAACATATTAGCGCTGTTGTTCTGGTGTATGCTTAACAGAGCCGACGCTTCTTTAATTGGGCGATATTCAGTTGTATAAGGCAAGACAACTTCATTAGAAAGAGTAAGATCAAGAAAGACAGGAGCGGTTCCGATATGCGGCATGACGACCAAATGCCTTACAGGCTCTGCAAACATCAACGAATCGAATGGCGGGCTGCTTACGACAGCACAGTCTGCGTCAATACCGGAGATATTAAGCATTGCCACTGCCAGATAAGACACCTCGGAACAAAGGGCGAATCTGCGGTATTTGGCATGGGAGTCTATCCCTTCCTCATGAAAAACGTCCGATGCGGTTTTTTCCCCGTTTATTCTGACAAGCGCGTCGTCGTTGTAGCCGACATTAAGTTCTTTCACTATAGCTCTTGAAACTGCCGATATAGTATCTTTCCGGCTCCCGTTGCCCGGGACACGGCTCAATGTAAAGCGCTCGATTTCCTTGTTCACCTCTGTCGGCAAGGTCCCAGCCTTTTTTTCGGCGGAAAATGCCGCGCCGCGGATTATCCTGACATGGTTCATCCCGCCGCGCGGCGAATTCTTTCCGCTTTTAAACAGCCATCCGGAACAATGTCCTGCATTAGCGATTGCCACTATTTGCTTCTATTCAATATGTAGGCTTTTGCGGGATCTATCGAAGCGAGTTCCATTAGCAATAGCTGTTTGGTTGTAGGATTCGTTATCAACTGCTGATAAATTGGTTGACTGACAATCCCTGTATAGGCAAGATATCTGGCTAGTACGGCCGCACTTGTCCTGTCTTGCCTTATATCCAGCTCTCTTATCAGGGCCGTTCTTTCAGGTCCAATAAAGATTGAAACATTCTTGTTTGCTTGATACATCAGCTCTACGGGAGGCATATAATCGGCTCCTACATCATTTAGTATCCGGGCCGACAAAAACGGGTATTTTTCTCCGATTTCTATAAGACGCTGGGCCGCTTCATGTACGCCCATTGATTTTACTTCTGCTGTAAGAATATGATGGCCTGTTCCGTATTCTTTTGCCTCGTCCTCGGCAAGGCGCCTTGCCTGGGTTACCAACTCTATGTTATATCTTCCCATTTCTTTAAGTATGTTGTATAAGGTTTTTCCCGACCATATTCCTAGGCCAATTAGGCCAATTCCTAAATAGTTATTGTCTGTTGCAAGCAATGTAACAGCCCCGGATCCAAGCAATGCAAGCGTGGATATGGGATTGGCAAATATTCCTCGCAATGCAGCAAGAGGCTGATTAATGCCTCTCGTATAGCTAAAATCCTGGAATAATCCATTTTGTTGTATGCGAATCCCATCGGAAACGCTGTTTCCGCCAGACAATAATTGGATCGACT
>CAZRTO010000094.1:1471-2754 GCA_964603025.1 uncultured bacterium
CAGCTGTTATTGCAGGTCGTGGCATTCCGGTGTGCGGGGCTCGAAATTGACGATTGACAACAAAAGTTGTCGGAAGCCCTGCTCTTGCCAAATATATATGAACACTCATCTTAACAATCTCCTTCTGTTATATTAGGGGGCAACGATCGCCGCAGACTCAATTGCTATACTTAAGTATTTTTGCTCTCCTTTCCTCACAAATAATTCACGCATGCAGTATTATTTCCATGAATTAGGATCGAAGGCTCTCGTAATGTCTCTTATAAAAAACGATACAATAGTTTTCACAAATCCACCTGTTTTTCTTGCGGCATTGTCCGCCCAGTCATCATCGATCAGGCGCAGGATTTGCGGAGTTAATTCTTCGGCTGTTTCCCCGCATATTGCAGAGATTCCCGCTTTTATTTCGGTGTTCGCATGGGAGAAAGCAGGAAATGAGCTTTCTTTTCCCTCTTGTTGGGCAAATAAACGCAAAAACTCCATTGCCTGCTGGTCATTTCTGTTGCGGATACCTTCCGTGATAAAGGCCAGCCTTGACATGTGGATGTAGGTGCTTATGCTTTTTTCACAAACCGGAAGCCCTTCCGCGAATAATCTGGTGGAGAAGTTTATGTCAAAAGTATTTCCGGGGCGGAAAAATATACCGACTGAGTTCAGGTATGCCATGCTTCCAGCATGTCCCCAATTCAATGGCATAAGCACGCCAGAAACAGGGTGTTCCACGCTCCGTTTTTCTTCCCAGAGTCTTTGCATCGCATAATCAGGGATGTATTCAACAAAACTGCAACCGCTTTTTGAAAATCTGCCTTCGAGAAGCGCGCTTGTTGCGTGGTTTAAGCTGTATAGATTGCCGTCTGCCTCGACAGCCACATCAGTCTCGGATACCGTGGTTTGTAATCCAGCCGCTTTTGCAGAAATCCCCTCTTCTCTCAACCGGTTCATTAGCCAATAAGATGATTCCAGGCTGTCATGGCCGGGGTAATACCTGCCGTTCTTTATTTCTCTCGGAGTTAAAGATGTCAAAACAAGATTGTTTTTATATGACGAACTTCTTGTTGGACCCGCGGGTCTTATCGCGGCGTTCGGATGAAAAAGCCAGGAGCGATAACCGCAATCAGCTGCAGGGACGAGATTTCTTCCTGTTGCCAGAACCGTTTGTATCGCCATAAAGTTCCTCCAAGAGGGTATCGAACATTTTTTTTGGAAATTTCACCTGATCTATTAGGCCATTGGGAAAGTAGGGAGACATGGTGACCCCCTCAATAAGCTACTAAGGGTTAGAT
>CAZRTO010000095.1:0-2739 GCA_964603025.1 uncultured bacterium
AAAGCCGTCCCCGCCAGGTGAAATCCCGGCCTTTTTTATCCGATGAATAACCGATATGTACGTACCACGAAATAAACCCGTCAACATGGCTCTTGACGTGCTAAGAAGCGAGCCCGGCCGCGCAACCCCGTGCGCTCCCGAAGGCAGGCCGGCCCCTGTCATGCAAAAACCCGCTGAGGAACCGCCGGATGTGTTATTTATGAACCGTCTTTTGGAAGAGATCGAGCCGTTCATAAAAAACATGGACCTGGAAGGGGCTTTGTCGGCGATAAGGACTCACCGCGAAGAATTCCGGGATATGCCGATCAGCATGGAAGAGTTTGAGGGGCTTATAACGCTTCATTTTGAATACATGGGCTTTCTCAGAACAATAGACGACCTGGCGGAAGAAGGAAAGTTCGAAGAAGCCTTTGAGCTGGTGGAGGAAAAACGGGCGCTTATTGAATCGGTGGGAAAGGATCCGGAGCAGATAAAAGGATCCGTAAAAGACATGGAAAGCCTTATGGGTCTGGTTGAAGAGTCCGGAACGCTTCACGAGCAAGGCAAAACAAAAGAAGCCTTGGAGCTCATCTACAAGAACAGTCCGCTGCTTGAACGGCTGAATATTACCCCGGAATACTTTATCGAGAACGTGTTCCAGGAACAGGCGCTACCGCTTAGATAACGCGGCGACACACTCAACGTGGGCCGTCTGAGGGAACATATCAAACGGCACGATATCATCCACCCTATACCGGTCCGAGAGCAATTTCAGGTCCCTTGAAAGCGTGGCAGGATCACAGGAAACATAGATGATCTTCCCGGAACAATGCTCCATAACGGAACGTATCACGGAGGCAGAACAACCGCTCCTTGGCGGGTCAAGGACCAATATATCCGCCCGTATTCCGGACAAAGACAGTTTTCTTAGTTCTGTTTCCACTTTGCCTGATCTGAAATAGACATTCTTTATCCCGTTGAGTGCCGCGTTGCCCCTGGCGTCGGAAACAGCGCTCTTTATCTCTTCCACCCCATAGACGGCGCGGGCTTTTTTCGCAAGCCAAAGCGCGATAGCGCCGCCGCCGCTGTAGAGATCAAATACCGTCTCGTTCCCTGAAAGACAACATAGTTCCGACACTTTGTCGAACATTTTCTCCGCCTGGCCCGGGTTTATCTGAAAAAATGATCCCGGTGAGATCGCGAACCTGATATCCCCTATCACTTCGGTTATGTTGTCGGTGCCGAGTATCGTCCGTGTGACATCTCCCAGTATGACGTTCGTGCGCCGGAGATTGGAATTATAGGAAATATTCTTGATCCTCACTGAAGGGTCCAGATCATCGAGCACCGCTTTCACTATTCCCCTGGAGCCTGGAAAAGTTTGGCCGTTTATCACGAACGTAGCGCTCGACTGTCCGGTGGAAAAGGCCGTTCTCCCAAGCAGATGCCTGAAAAGCCCTTTTCCCGAATCCTCATCATAAGCCGGCAAGGACGATCCGTTAAGCGCTTTCCTCGCGGCTGAGGCGAGCAAGTTAAGGGCAGGGTGAAGCACCGGGCAGTTGTCGATATCAATGACCTCATGCGTCCCTTTTCTGTAATAACCCATACTTATGTGTTGCTTTGAGCTTTGGATCTTGGCCTTGTTTCGGACTTGTCTGATCGGGTACTGCATCTTATTGCGGTATCCCCATTCAAGCGGCGAAGGGACTATATCCCTGACGATCCGCGGATCAAGCCCCGCGATCCTTGCGACGGCATCTTTAACTATCTGCGTCTTATACCTTAACTGCGCTTTATAGGCCATGTGCTGCAGATGGCATGCTCCGCATAACTCAAAATATCTGCACGGCGGATCCACGCGCTCGGGCGATCTCGACACAAAACCCGCCACCTTCCCCCTGGCGTAGCTCTTTTTTACTTCAAGCAGCTTTACTTTTAGCTCTTCTCCTGGGAGAGAGTTCTCGACAAATACCTTGATCCCGTCCAGAGAACCTATTCCTTCTCCTCCGGCGGCGATATTATCTATTTTTATATCAATTACCTGGCCTGGTTGCATGCCCTCACCCCTTCCCCTCTCCCTTTGGGAGAGGGGTCACTTACTTCACAATTATATGATATTATTCCATTGATGAATGGGCATTTGGGCAAAAGAATAGATCTTCACACACACTCCCTCTTGAGCGACGGGATGTTGCTGCCGGCCGAAGTGCTCAGATACGCGTGCTCGATGGACTATGCGGCGATCGCGGTCACAGATCACGCCGATTATTCAAACCTTTCAGGGATCATAAAGGATCTTCTGACATTCACGAAGAAACAGGCAAAATATTCCGAAACCGTCTTCATCCCGGGAGTTGAAATAACGCATGCCGAGCCTCGGCTCATCGGCCCCATGGCAAAAGAAGCCCGCAAGCTGGGAGCCAAGATCATAGTCTGCCACGGCGAAACCCCGTCCGAGCCGGTAGCCAAAGGCACGAACACTGCCGCGGTCGCACAAAAAGGATTTATTGATATCCTCGCCCATCCCGGGTATATTACGGAAGACGATGCCGCCAAAGCAAAAGAGAACGGGATATACCTTGAACTATCGGCAAAACCGGCGCACAAAGAAACGAACAAGCATGTCGCCTCCATTGCGCTTAAGACCGGCGCAAAAATGCTCGTCAACACCGATGCTCACGGACCGGGAGACTACATAACCCAGGAACGAGCTTACGATCTGGCCATGGAATGCGGATTGAATGAAAAGGAAGCGAAAAT
>CAZRTO010000096.1:0-2688 GCA_964603025.1 uncultured bacterium
TGGAGTAAGACCCCGCTTCGATCTCAAATCTGCCTTTTTCTACCGTTCCGAAATCATCCGTCACAAGCGGCCTGGCAGCGAAAGCGGTCGAATAAAACAGGATGGGCATCAACAGAACAGAAAGCTTTAGGTATCTCATGCGTGCTCCTTTTGGATAATAATGATGAACATAGTATTTGTATCACCTCTTGCACAGTATAGTCAACATGCAAGAGGTTTAATTGACATTGCGCTCTAAACTGGAATATAATTTGTATATTGACAGGGAACGGGCCTGACATATCCGCCGGCATCCGCGAAAAAAGGATTGTAAATGACTAGGAACGAACACACTACATTGGGCTCGCTGCCGTCTGGCAAAGAAGCAAAAGTCAGATCGTTTGAATGCGGGCCCGGAATGTCCTGCCGTTTGGAATCGATGGGAATAAGAGTGGGTTCTCATATAAAAAAGATCAGCTCTCAATCCATGCGGGGCCCTGTCACTATAAAGATAGGCCATACTTCTCTCGCGCTTGGCCACGGTATAGCCAGCAAAATAATCGTAGAGCCCGTAAAATGAGAAAGATATTTCTCATAGGAAATCCCAACGTCGGGAAAAGCGTGTTTTTTTCGCGCCTTACCGGCACTCATGTAATAACCTCCAATTATCCGGGCACCACAGTAGAGTATACAAAAGGAGAGGCAGTGCTCGGCAAAGAGGAATTTGAGATCATAGATGTGCCTGGCACCTACACACTCACCCCTACCTGCAAAGCCGAAGAAGTAGCCTGCGAAATGCTCAAAAGCGCCGCGACTGAAAATGACGTGATAATCAATGTGGTTGATTCCACGAATCTCGAAAGGAACCTGTCGCTGACCCTGGAACTTATGGAGCGCCCCATTCCTGTGATCGTCGCCCTTAATATGTGGGACGACACAAAACACAAAGGCATCACGATAGACGTGAAAAAGCTTGAAGAGTGGCTTGGGGTGCCCGTGATCAGCACTGCAGCGGTATCAGGAGAGGGCTTTGCTCAATTAAGCTCAAAGATCCGCGAAGCCAGGACCCCCATGGTAAAGCCCCACACATCCGAGGAAAGATGGAAGGACATTGGAGATATTATAGAAAAGATCCAACATCTTGAACACCGCCATCACACTTTATTTGAGTTCATCAAGGACCTGACGGTAAACCCGATAGGCGGGATTCTTTTTGCCGCAGCAGCAGCCTACACAGCCTTTACGATGATCCGCTTTATAGGAGAGGGGCTGATACAATATGTCGCTGATCCGCTCTTTGACAGGCTTTGGCTTCCGGTCCTTATGAAAGCCAGCTCTCTTCTGGGCTCCGGAGGCTTTGTTCACGACATTCTCGTAGGGAAACTCATCAACGGACAGATAGACTATGTCCAATCATTCGGGGTTTTTAGCACCGCATTATATGTGGAGTTTGCCATGGTCCTTCCTTATATCATAGCCTTCTATTTTGTCCTGGGCATACTGGAAGACTCGGGATATTTGCCGAGGCTGGCGATCCTCATGGACAATTTTATGCACCGCATGGGATTGCACGGTTTTGCCATAATCCCCACTCTGTTGGCTTTCGGATGCAATGTCCCGGGAATACTGGCAACGCGTGTGCTCGAAAGCAAAAGAGAAAGATTCATTGCTTCCACTCTGATCTCTATCGGGATCCCTTGCGCGGCACTTCAGGCCATGATAATCGGAATATTGGGGGAACACGGCATTGGCCCTATTTTGACCGTTTACGGCACACTGGCCCTTGCCTGGATCGTTCTCGGATTAATTCTTAACCGCCTGGCCCCGGGATTCAGCCCTGAATTGCTGATCGAGATCCCGCCTTACCGGCTGCCTCAGATCTCGGTTTTGCTCAGAAAGACCTGGTGGCGCATTAAACAATTCATTGTCGAGGCTCTTCCTGTGGTAATGGGAAGCATCCTTGTCGTTAATATCCTGTATATGGTTGGGATTTTTAACGCTATCGCCGGCCTTACCGCTCCAGTAATAACGGGACTTCTCGGACTCCCAAAAGAAGCGATCACGCCGGTAGTTATAGGTTTTTTAAGAAAAGATATTGCCGTAGGCATGCTGGTCCCTCTTTCTCTGAGCATAAAACAGCTTATCGTGTCCAGCGTAGTCCTTTCCATGTTTTTCCCCTGTGTTGCAACTTTTACTATCATGTGGAAAGAACTCGGCTGGAGAGATATGGCAAAAGCGACCGCCATAATGATATCAGCGGCTGTTTTTACCGGAAGCCTGTTGAACCTAGTGCTGTGATCTTGTTCTGGAACGCAGTTTCAACCAGAAAGCTGCAGCCCAGAACACAGAAAGTGAGATCATTACCCCGGCTATCCCCGCCAAAGCAGCAGAAATTCCGCCTTCAGGCAAAAGAGGAACTGTGTAGTCCGGCATAACAGAGGCCCTGTCAGAAGCCATCTCAATGAACCCGAGCTTTTCCGCGACCATTTCCAGGCCGTCAGGACTGCTTGAAGCCAGAAAAGACGCCAGCACTGTCACAGCCAGAACAAATAGCATAAGCTTCTTCATTCTTGCTGCTCCTGCCTATTTTCTGTTATCAAGCTCCTGAAGACATATACAAAAGCTATTGTGATAAGAGCCTCGGCAACCCCTATGACCGCGTGAATCTTGAGCATAGCCGGGATAACCGCTCCAATAGCTATGGTCCCG
>CAZRTO010000097.1:0-2622 GCA_964603025.1 uncultured bacterium
AACGGCGCTTCTGTTGCCGGATTTCTCAACAGGTTGGGGATCCTTGCCCCGCAGGTGGACAGGCCTCTTAAGATCTCCGAACTCTCTCCGGAATTCATGTTCGAAGTGATGAGAAGAATATGCTGCGGATCCAGTGCCGGCACTGTAAGTTTGCCGCTGGCGACCTTGCTCAATTTGAAAGAAGATCTCATCGACGGCGGCAAATGGCAGTGCATAAACATACAGCCCGGGACCGAAGGAGTTGTCGATGAAGCGGTCAATAAAGTAGGCAATTTCTTACAAAGAATGCCCGAGATAGAAAATCTGGAAGGTCTTGAAAACCTTATAGGCGTATTAGCGTCCCGGAAGCCTGAATTTTTTGACCCGCCTTTTGATCTAATGCCGGTAAACCCAGATGACAGGTTCAGATGCCAGGTCAGGAAAGCCGGAAGTTCGGTCGCATATCAGGCCGCGGACGGAAAATGGACTGTATGGGCTCCCAAACACGGCGAAAAACCCATATGGGAATTAGCGTTTGCATATTCGGGCTGCAACGTTCTTGGCGAACACGAAGACAAAGCATGGGCAGCTTATCCTATGGGACTCCTTGAATTTCATGAGAGTAGAGACTATATTTTCCTGGATCTTTCCGGAAACGTAAAGCCACAGACATTTTCGGGATGGGAACTTGTCGGGGGGTCTCTTCCGATAGGGCTCAATCCTTACTGCAGCAGGCATCATTTCGTTATCCTCGAACAATAAAAAAAACCGCGGGCAACTCTGCCCGCGGCATGTGGTCAGTGCTCGTCTACATCATGAACAGCATTTCGGCATAGACCGGGACCGGCCAGATATCATTGGGCACCATCTTTTCCAGCGCATCTACCGAGGTCCGGACCTTGCCCATCGCGTCAATAAGCTTATCAGCGCCGTGCGCCTTTTCCAGAGCGGAAACTGCCTTGTAAAGGTTCTCGGTCTCGGAAACTATCGCCTCAAGGCTGGCAGCGGCACCTGCCATAGAACTGCCGGACACTGCTTTGATCGATCCCGCAAGCTCAGCCTGCGCCCTGACAGCGGATGGAATGAACATGGTCTTTGCCATGGTCAGCGTTACACCGGCCTCGATCTCGATCGTCTTGACGTAGATCTCGTTATATATCTCGAAACGTGAATGCAGCTCTTTTTCAGAAAGCACGCCGTATTTACTGAAGAGCTTCTTAGCCTTTTCCGTATTGAAGGCCTTGAGAGCGTCCGGTGTTTTCTTGACGTTCGGCAGGCCGCGTTTTTCGGCTTCTTTCGCCCATTCCTCCGTATAATTGTCGCCGTTAAACAGGATGCGTTTGTGCTTTTCGATGATGCCCGCAAGTATCTTTTGCAGCGACTCGTTGAAATCCCTGCCTGCTTTCACGTCGGCCTCCAGCTTTGTGCAGATCTCATCGAGCGCTTCCGCCACGATAGTATTCAGCGCGACGTTAGAACCGGCACAGCTCTGATCAGAACCGACTGCCCGGAATTCGAATTTATTGCCGGTGAAAGCGAACGGGGATGTGCGGTTGCGGTCTGTATTACCTCGGGGCAGCGCAGGAAGAGTATCAACGCCGAGGCTGATCTGTCCTCCGGTCTTGGAACTCTTAGCTCCGCCTTTTTCGATCTGATCGATGATATCAGTGAGCTGGTCGCCAAGGAAGATGGAGATGATCGCCGGAGGAGCCTCATTGGCGCCAAGACGGTGGTCATTGCCTGCAGTGGCGACCGTCGCGCGCAGGATGTCGGCGTGCGTATCGACCGCTTTCATCAGCGCGCATATCATTGTCAGGAATAATGCGTTTGAGTGAGGATTGTCCCCGGGAGAAAGCCAGTTCTTGCCGTCAGGACCGCAAAGAGACCAGTTATTATGCTTTCCCGAGCCGTTGACGCCGGCAAAAGGTTTTTCGTGCAGCAGACAGACCAACCCGTGCTTTTCCGCCGTTTTGCGCATCACTTCCATCGCGATCATGTTGTGGTCGACAGAAAGGTTCAGTTCTTCAAATACCGGAGCCATTTCGAACTGGGCCGGCGACACCTCATTATGCCTGGTCTTTGACGGAACCCCCATTTTCCATAGTTCTGTATCCAGGTCCTGCATAAAGGCCCTTACTCTTGTCTTGATGGCTCCAAAATAGTGGTCTTCCATCTGCTGGTGTTTCGCCGGTTTGCTTCCAAAAAGCGTACGCCCGGTCTGCTGAAGGTCGAGACGCGCATCGTAATAAGCTCTGTCAATAAGGAAATATTCCTGTTCTGCGCCAAGCGTCGCATAAGCTTTCTGCTTTATCGGAATGCCGAAAAGCTTGGCCATACGGTCGGCCTGTGCTGCTAGCGCTTTCATTGAACGCAGCAAAGGAGTCTTTTTGTCCAAAGCTTCGCCGTGATAACCTACGAAAACCGTAGGTATACAGAGGGTATCGTCTTTAATGAATGCCGGGCTGCCGGGATCCCAGCCGGTATAGCCTCGGGCCTCAAATGTGGCACGCAGTCCTCCTGACGGAAAACTTGAAGCATCCGGCTCGCCCTGGGTCAGTTCGGCACCGGAAAATTTGCAGACCACCGAGCCTTCCCCGTCTGGCACGATGAAAGAATCGTGTTTTTCCGCGGTCGACCCGGTCA
>CAZRTO010000098.1:0-2548 GCA_964603025.1 uncultured bacterium
GGCCGGCCAATTTATTTACACCCGCGCCTATCTTCTCCCATCGCTCTCTTAGAAGAGACATCTTTAAACGGCCTGTTAAATGCTCAAAGTTAACTCCGGTCAGAAACAGTGTCTTTTTCTCCGCGTTCATGGCGGCAGAAAGGCAAAACGCCGTCTTCCCGGTATATGGCGATCCCGAAACGATCATAAGCTCCCCCGGCTCCATTCCGCCTATGATCTTGTCAACACTGTTCAATCCTGTAAAAAACTTCATCTCCGTTTATTTGCCTCCTTTCGTAAGTATTTATTCCCCATCTCCCTCCGGGAGAGGGGCTGGGCCTGCCTGCCGGCAGGCAGAGGTAATGGTCAGTTGGTTATAAACCCGAATTTCTTCTTTTCTCCTGAAAGCCTGCCATCGACCTCATTCTTCGCCGCCGTTAAAAGGTTCTGCGTAGTAATTTTGACCTCAGGCCGGTTCACTTCCGGATCTTTTGCCAGGTTAAGTATTACGTTCTTTATCTCCCCTCCCGAGAGATCAAAGTCAGCAATCCTGGACCATTCAATCTCTTCCGACAGAGGGACCTTTCCGGTTGTCATCTTTTTCCATATCTTTTCTCTTTCGCTCCTGCCCGGCCTCGGGATTTCCATCTTCAGCAGGATTCTCCTGCCAAGCGCCTCGTCCAGTTCCACAGCCCTGTTCGTTGTAAAGATGACAATACCCGGATATCTTTCCAGTTCCTGAAGGATGATATTTATCACCCTGTTGTTCATCCTGTCCACCGAGTCTTTAGCAGAACTTCTTGCTTCAAGCATGGCGTCGCACTCGTCAAAAAGTATAACCTTGCCCTTTTGTCCGCCTGATTCAAACACCATTTTGATGTTCTTTTCCGAGTTTCCCACCCAGCAGTCTATTATCTCCTCATACCTGACTTTGGCTATCTCAAGGTTCAACTCGCCAGCGATCGCTTCGGCAAGCAGAGTTTTTCCCGTGCCGGGCGGCCCGTAAAACAGCGCGTTGCCCGTTGAGACTCCCAGCTCTTTCAGGTCCCAGCTGCTTTTATTGCTTTTTTTGTAAAACCAGATAAAATTCTCCACATTTTTTCTCAGCTCCGGCGTGAGAATTACATGGTCCAGACAAAGTTCCGGCTTGTAAGTCGAAGTCTTTTTCGCGCTTCCAAGCAACGAAATAGCGGCTTTTTTCTCTTTATTATATGACCTGCCCGTATTATCGACCATCAGGCTGCCGATAGCGGCTTCAAGAAGCTTCCTTGACGGAACAGCCACTTTCTCAAACAATTTCTGCTCGCAATAATCCCTCTGCCACTCGATCAGATCGATCTTCTGAAGCTTCCCGAACAACATATAATCGCACAAGGCATCAACGGGATCTGTGATCCCGTCCGCACAGACAACATTCATGACCTTTTTGACCTCGCCCTCGTCCCCGCGCCTGTAGTTGCCGATATCCTCAAGCATCAGCGTCAATAGGTAAAAACAGATCCTCTTTTCAAGATCTGTGAGTTTTCTCTTCATAAATGCCCTGCAAAGCTCGTTGCTCCCTGCGGCAGCGCATTGTTCAGCATTTTCCTGGGCCTTCCGTAAACGGCCAATCTCTTTTTTGAGCTGCGCGGCGGTCTTTTTAAGCTCACCGGACTTCTGCCGGCTTCCTATGAGGCGGGGACTTTTCATGCTATCGTTGACATCTTTAAGCCGGTACAATAGCTTGCTGATCTTCATCCCGTTCTTCAGATAATCGTTCCCTTTTGTCTCCATATTTTGCGCACCTCCTTCTCTACTACCTAATACCATATCTGCTCTGACATAATCTGTCGGTTTACTTTTGCGTTTTTCAAAGCTCTTCAGTTTATTGCGCCTGTCTTTTTGGGCACGCACCATCCCCCATATCTACTTAAACGTAAAATTTTTGGGAAATACTTAACTTTTTGCAGTTTTTGGCTTGGTTATAGGATATTTAATGCTAGGTTAGATCAGGTTTGAGGGCTTTTGAGCTTCTTAAGCGTCTCCCAATCCGTCATATCAACTAATCGGGGCCGGCAAACGTCGCAATACCCCTCCAGAGGCGGGCGTAATTATTCGATTGGGGACTATTGTCACGCCCGCCAGAAAATCGCAGAGATCGATCAGTTAGCGGCATATAGAAAAAACAGTGTATGGTCTGATAAGCGGCCAGAGTAAGGCCAGATAAATCAAGCCCTGCACTTTCAGCTTCTGGGAAAGTGCGGGGCGGTGTTTTTTTTACGCAAATGGCTGTTTGTCTGGTGTGTATGTGTGTGTTGTGTGGCTGACTGTGTAATAACCGCAGGTATTATCCCCAGGGAAATAAATAATAAAAAGCTGGGCTAATGCCGCCAGGCTGTGCCTGGACAGTGCCTGTTATGTGTGCCTGCTAACTATATAGGGTTAGTTCCGGCTTATATCTCTTTCTCACACCATCCTCACAAACGCCCGATATCAAGTTTCTTGCACCCATGGACCTTATTGGGTATAATTATCGACAGAGTCCCGCCCTGAGCCTGCCGAAGGGTTTGAAGCTTAGAGCTTGGCTCCA
>CAZRTO010000099.1:0-2537 GCA_964603025.1 uncultured bacterium
TCCGAAATTGACCTGAGGCCTTACAGGCGGCAGTTTTTCAGCATACTGAGGGTCCTGGCGGACAAGAACGCTTCCGCGTATCAATTCCTTTTGGTTGTTTCAAAGAAAAACTACGGAAAGCCCAAGATAAGCTCTGCCGGCAGAGGCGCCGGCATGCTCGGCTATGCGAAATTCCTGGTGAAAGGGGTCCTCGGAAGATAATGGTACCCAGGGTGTCCATATGTATACCTGCTTATGAATATGCCAAAGGCCTCCAAAGGGCCCTTGAGAGCGTATTTACACAGGACCTTGATGACTTTGAGGTGATCATAACCGATGACAGCCGTGATGATTCTATCGCGGATGCCGTAAACAGTACCTATAAGGACAGGGTAATATACGCGAAAAATCCTGTCATCCTGGGCTCCCCCGAGAACTGGAATGAGTCCGTAAGGATGGCAAAAGGCGAATATATCAAGATCCTCCATCACGACGACTGGTTCACATATCCCGACAGTCTCCGGCAATATGTTGAGATGCTGGACAGCGATCCTTCCGTGGACCTTGCTTTCAGCGGTTCGATGCAGGTGAACGCTGGTATTTCCAAGTCCCGCGCGATCACCGTGGGGCAGGCGGAAGCTATTAAAGCTGATCCGGACACTCTTTTTACCGGGAACCATATCGGCAGTCCCAGCGCCGTAATGTTCCGTCGCGCCAGGATGCAGGAGTTTGATAAAAAATTGAAGTGGCTTGTGGACGTGGAGCTTTATATAAGGATGTTGAGAGCTAACGGAAAATTCGTTTATACCGAAAAACCGCTTGTTTCGATAGGCGTCGGCCCTTCCCAGATAACAAATGCCTGCGTTTCCGACAGGGAGCTTAACATGCGGGAATACTCGTATGTCTATGAAAAGCTCGCCCTTTCAAAAAACCAGGCCTGCCGCAGGCATATGGAAAAAGTTCTGTCCGCAAAAGACCCTTTGCCTCTCAGGATGTTAAAAAAACTGATCCACGGAGCTTTCAGATGATAACAGTAAAACTCATGGGAGGTATCGGGAACCAGATGTTTGAGTACGCTTTCGGCAGGTGCCTGGCGCAGATGAACGGATCGAAGCTGTGCCTTGACCTGTCTTTTCTTGAAGGGGCCCAGCAAGGCGTGACCCAAAGAAAATACGAGCTGGCCGCGTTCAATATAAAAGCCGGGCTTGTTCCGGCTATTTCAAAAGGCACTCACATAAAGGAAAGTTCGGTCAGGTTCGATCCCAAGCTTTTGGATTTGAAAGGGGACATCTATCTTGACGGATACTGGCAGTCGGAAAAGTACTTTAAGCCGGTTGAAGAACTGATCAGGCAGGAATTTTCTTTCAGGTCAGCTTTGGATGCGGTCCCGCCGAACGGTTCGGTAGGCGTCCATGTGAGAAGAGGGGATTACGTTTTGGACAAAAGGACGAATGAGTTCCACGGCTGCTGCGGAGCGGATTATTACGCAAAATCCACGGCGTATATCCTGGAAAGATGCGCAAGTCCCGTGTTCTATGTTTTTTCGGATGATATCGACTGGGTATCAGCGAATATGACTTTTCCGGGAAAGACTGTGTTCGTAAAAGGAGATCCTGCTGCGCCGGCCGCGGATATGCAGATGATGAGCCGGTGCAGCCATCAGATCATAGCCAACAGCTCTTTCAGCTGGTGGGCGGCGTGGCTCAACCAAAATCCAGAGAAGATCGTTATTGCGCCGAAAAGATGGTTCGCGGACGAAAAGCGTAACTCCAAGGCATCGGACCTGGTCCCTGAGGGATGGATGAGGATATGAGCAACCCGACAGTATCTGTTATCATGCCTGTCTATAACGGAGAAAAACTCGTTCGCGAAGCGATCGATTCGGTGTTAAGACAAACCTTAGGAGATCTTGAACTTGTAATAATAGACGACGGCTCGACCGATACTTCAGCCGACATAGCTGCTTCTATCGCCCAAAAAGATCCGAGGGTCAGAGTGATCCGCAACGGCAGTAATCTGGGGGTTGCCCAAAGCCTCAACAAGGGACTGGAAGCGGCGCGGGGAGAACTTATAGCCAGGGCCGATGCTGATGATATCTGCCTGCCGGGGAGACTGGAAAAGCAGGTCTCTTTCATGCTCGCCCATCCTGAGGTCGGGGTCTGCGGATGCAGGATGAGATCTAACCGGACGGGAGGAGTGATCTCCTATCCTCAGGATGACGCGTCGATAAGGGCCGAGATGCTTTTCAGGAACCCGATCGCGCATCCCGCGGTGATCTTCAAAAAAAGCGCGGTGGTTTTGGCGGGTGGATATGACGCCGGGTCTGTGCCGGCCGAGGATTACGACCTTTGGGTAAGGCTTGCGCTTTCCAGGGATACGCGTTTTGCCAATCTTAAGGATGTTTTGGTCGTCTACAACGACCGTCCCGAGCCCTGTCGCGGGCAGTATTACAAAGAACAGCTCTTAAAAAGCGCGGCGGTCAGAAGCAGGCTGCTGCGGGCAGCCGACGCGGGTGAGCTTGATCTTCACGAAGACTTGGCCTCGCTTTTTGCGCCTTC
>CAZRTO010000100.1:0-2533 GCA_964603025.1 uncultured bacterium
CTCCTATCCCGGCAGGACCCGGATTTCCTCTAGCAGCGCCGTCTATGTGGATGGTCAGCATGCTTTCAACACCTCTTTTACAGGTACTCCGTATTTTTTTGCGGCTTTTTTACACTCCTCGTATTCGGGCTGGATATTTATGGTCTTTCCGTTCAGCGATGCTATCTTGACCCTTATTTTTCCGTATTTTGTGCCTATTGTTTTTGTCGTCCTGTCCAATATGCGTCTTTGGTATTTTGTGATCCTGACGCCCAGCGATGTCGTGTTCGTAAGGATTATATCTGAAAGAGATTTGATGTCGTTCTCCCTGGCAAGCACGCTCAATAATATCCCGGGACGGCCTTTCTTCATGATGATACTGGTCATATAGACATCGAGCGCGCCGTTTGAAAAGAGTTTTTCGAAGACGTCCTCGAATATCTGCGGGTTCATGTCGTCGATGTTGGTTTCTATGGAATATATCGTTTCCCGGCTTTTCTTGTCCGGAGTCTCACCTACAAGCACTCTCAGTGCGTTGGGCTGGTCCAGGTCCATTCTGCCCGCTCCGTACCCCACGGCTGATATTTTTATTTCTGGGCAGTCCCCGAAACTCTTTGCCAGTGAAGTGATTATCGCGGCTCCTGTTGGCGTTACAAGTTCTCCATATATTCTCGATCCGTAAACAGGGATACCTTTAATCAGTTCCGCGGTGGCAGGCGCCGGCACCGGAAGAATCCCGTGCGCGCAGTTTATATATCCGCGGCTGACCGGAAGGGGAGAGCAATATATTTCTTCTATGCCCATTATTTCGAGCGCGCATACAGCACCAACTATATCGATTATCGCATCGACCGCGCCTACCTCATGAAAGTGGATCTTGTCTATCGACACCCCGTGTATCTTTGCCTCGGCTTTTGCCAGCCGCGTGAAGATATCGATGCTTTTTGTCTTTATGGATGCGGAGAGCTTGCTTTTGTTGATCAAAGAGACGATGTTGCTTAGGTTTCTATGTTGAGACGAGCGCCCGCTCGTCTGCACCTCAAAGTAAGAAGCCGCTATCCCGTTCTTTTTCACTTTTTCAAGCTGTAAGCTGTAAGCTGTAAGCTTTAAGCTTTTGAGCTTCTTTTTCAGTTCATTAAAGTTCAGCCCGGCGTCGAGGAGTGCGCCGAGGATCATATTCCCCGATATGCCGCTGAAACAATCGAAATAAATTGTTTTCATACCCTCACCCCTAACCCCTCTCCCTGAGGGAGAGGGGAACACGCAATATTGTGTGTGCCATAACCCCTGCGCCGAAGCCGTTGTCTATATTTACCACGGCTACCCCGGGAGCGCAGCTGTTCATCATTGTCAAAAGTGCCGACAAGCCTTTGAAATTTGCTCCATAACCTACGCTGGTTGGGACTGCTATTACCGGGGCCGCCACAAGTCCCGCCACCACGCTAGCCAATGCCCCTTCCATTCCGGCCACGGTGATAATGACAGAGCTTTTATGTATCTCATCCATTTTAGCAAAAAGCCTGTGTATCCCGGCTACTCCGACATCATAAACCCTGTTTACATTGTTTCCCAGCAGTTCCGCCGTGACGGCCGCCTCTTCCGCCACCGGTATATCCGCCGTCCCGGCAGTAATCACGCAGATCACACGTTTGTTTTCTTTGAGTTTGGAATTGATACATTTTTTAGGATTTAGGGTTTGGGATTTAGGATTTTTTAAGGAAATTATCCCCGCTTCCCCGTGAAACACCGCATTTTTAACTGCCTTTGACACTGCTTTGTAGTTATCTCTGGTCGCCCTGGTCGCAATAACGGTATTTCCTTTTTTGGCCAGCTTTCCGAATATTTTGACTATCTGCTCGTTGGTCTTGCCCTGGCAAAATATGACCTCAGGATAGCCTTTTCTTACGATCCTGTGATGATCGACCTTGGCAAAGCCGAGGTCTTCGAAGCCGGACGCGTTTTGCGATTTATTCCTTTTCATTAAGCCGTCCCATCCGCTCCCTGATCTTCTTCTCGTAACCGATATCCTTGGGCTCGTAGTATTTCTTTTTTTCCGGCATATATTCCTGTTCAACATATCCGCCGAAAGAGTGGGGGTATTTGTATCCTTTTCCTTTGCCCATCTCCTTTTCGCCTTTATAGTTGGCGTTTCGAAGATGCATGGGCACATCCTGCGTTTTTGCTTCCTTTATATCGGCGAGCGCGGCCTCGATGCCCATATATGACGCGTTGCTCTTAGGGGCCGTAGCCAGGTATGTGACGGCCTGCGCGAGGATTATCCGACCCTCTGGCATGCCGATATTCTCAACGGCCTGCATCGCGGAATTCGCGACGACAAGGGCCAGCGGGTCTGCATTTCCTATATCCTCGCTGGCGAATATGACAAAGCGTCTCGCTATGAAGCGAGGGTCTTCGCCCGCGTAGATCATCTTTGCCAGCCAGTAAAGCGCCGCGTCAGCGTCCGAGCCGCGCATGCTTTTGATGAACGCGGATATCGTGTCGTAATGGCCGTCCTCGTTCTTGTCGTAGTTTATGGCGCGCTTCTGTATGGATT
>CAZRTO010000101.1:0-2516 GCA_964603025.1 uncultured bacterium
TTTCTTTATATTAAGAGACTCGTCCGTTCTTCTGATGCGAGCAGGGATCTGATCGCTTGGAGATACTATCAAATGCACCGAACCGTCCTGCTCATCAGGAAGGAACTCGGCCAGTTCGCACAGGACATGCTGTTTAGCCTGCAGTTCCGAACAACCGTCAGGGAACTTTATCACCCTGCCCATAAAAGCCAATTCCGCTTCGGAAGCTTGAGGAAGATCAGATCCTATAAAACACAGGTTCCGTTCGGGCATGCGAGAAAGGAGCAAAGCTGCGCTCCTCAATGTCGTCTCCGCGGCACTTGTGACATGCCCCGGAAGGTCCTTATGCATGACGACCGTCTTGCCGCTCATCTCAAATATCCTGCCGATCCTGAAATTCGCGGGCAGCTCTCCGCGTACCCTGTTTATATCACCTCTTGCGAGCTGAACAGGACGGGCAGATATTGACGTTACTTTCATTCCCCCGCTAATTAACACGTTTACTCTCTCAATTCCAAAAAAATACTTACAATGATATATCGCCAATAAGAAGGCGTTATTTCATGCTATAATAGAAACATCTGGAGCTTGAGGCTTTAACTGGATTATCGTGACGGGGTCCCGACAAAGGCAAGTCCGCACTTATAATACACCTTCTCAGATTAAAACCGCTTTCTCCAAAACAATTTAGACCGCAAAAGGAGAAAAGATTGATAAACGATACATTTTTCGGGCTTGGCTTGGCCCCTGGGATACTTGAATCCCTAAACAGGCTGAAATTCGTAAAACCCACGCCTATACAGCAAAAAGCTATCCCGATAGCCATAGAAGGCAATGACATAATCGGGATCGCTCAGACAGGGACCGGAAAGACGCTGGCATTCGGCATTCCCATGATACAAAGGCTCGCGCAAAGACCCGGAAAAGGATTGATACTTGTCCCCACCAGGGAACTGGCAGGACAGGTGAACGAGGCGCTGATAAAACTGACACCGGCATTCAGGCTGCGTACCGCAGTGCTTGTGGGAGGAGAGTCTATGGGAAGGCAGATATACGCCATAAGGGGCGGCGCCCGCATAATCGTAGCCACTCCCGGAAGGCTGAACGATCATATACAGCAGAGGAACATACGCATGGACGATGTGAACATACTGGTACTGGATGAAGCTGACCGTATGCTGGATATGGGTTTTGCGCCGCAGATAGAAAAGGTCCTGAAAGTGATCCCCAAGGAAAGACAGACCTTGCTGTTCTCGGCAACCATGCCTTCAAGCATAGTAAGCATGGTATCCAAACATATGAAACTCCCTGTACGCACTGAAATTGCTCCGGAAGGAACCGCCGCGGAAAAGGTGTCGCAGGAAATGTTCATAGTGAAAAGAGAGCTCAAGATGAAGCTTCTTGAAGAGCTGCTCCTTCAATACAAAGGCTCTGTCCTGCTTTTCATGCGCACGAAGATGGGCGCGAAAAAGATAACCCGGTTCCTCAGGGACATCGGGCACGATGCCGCAGAGATACACTCGGACAAGACGCTCGGACAAAGACGGGAAGCTCTGCAGGGATTTAAATCCGGCAGGTACAGGATACTGGCGGCCACGGATATCGCGGCCAGGGGAATAGATGTCAGGAATATCGAGCTGGTGATCAATTACGATCTTCCGGACGATCCGGAAAATTACGTGCACCGCATCGGCCGCACCGGCAGGGCCGGAGCCGAGGGACACGCGATCACGCTTGCCACTCCCGACCAGGCCCGGGACGTAAAGAACATCGAAAGGCTTATCAGGACTACGATCCCTCTGTCCGAACATCCGGCAGTGCCCGCTTCCAGGTTCTTTAACACTTCAAGTTCTTTCGCACCGCCGTCAAGCAGAAGGCCTCTGAGACGGGGATTCAAGCCCAGGCACGGAAGGTTTGCGAAGAGATAGGAACATGGCGAGCCGGACCGTTTAGGTTTGGGACATTGTTCCCGACGCTGAACCCCGCCTTGGCGGGGCGAGCTGCGTCGGCTCCCCTCTTCATCCGTCATCCTTCATCCGTCATCCGCCTCCTAAGTTGTTTCTTCCTCCCTGCTATCTTCTTGTCGCGCAGGACCTTTTCTTTTGCCCGTTTAGAGCGTTTGCGCTTCTGCCTGCGGATCTTTTCTATGCGCCTTCTTTCTTCCGATTCGCGGCCGAGCAGCATATTCTCTATCTTATTCGCCAGGATCTGTCTTGCAAGAAAGCGGTTTAGCGATTGTGAACGCGACTTTTGGCATTTGACCTCGACACCTGTCGGAAAATGTTTTAAGTAAACGCAAGTAGAGGTCTTGTTCACGTTCTGCCCGCCGGGGCCGGATGAACGGATGAATTCCTCGGTGATATCGGACTCCTTGATACCCAGGCCCGACATCTTTTGTCTTAGCATATGCTCTTTGCCGGGAGATACGGTGTTTTGCATAGTCATATTCTAACACCAGGCGCGGAAATAAGTGTGCGAAATAGAAAAATGGAGATGAGGGGATTTGAACCCCTGGCCCCCGCGTTGCGAACGCGATG
>CAZRTO010000102.1:0-2499 GCA_964603025.1 uncultured bacterium
GCCGTCATGTCTTTCGGCGGCTCAAGACCGATAAGTTTAAGCGCGGTGACGCCTACGTCCGGGATCATTCCCTCTTCTTTCAGTCTTGCATCGCTTCCAAGCACCCAGAAGGGCACTTTATTGAGCGAATGCTGGGTGCTTACGATGTCTTTGGCTTTTTGATGAAAGCTCATCTCATCGGCATTTCCGTGATCGGCGGTTATTATGAGTACGCCGCCTCTTGATACAAAGGCCGGCACCAGCCGTTCGAGGCATTTTGAGACATGCCCTATCGCTTCGGCCGCCGCGTCAAGGTTGCCGGTATGGCCCACCATGTCGCCGTTCTGAAAATTGTGGACGATCAGATGATACTTGCCGCTTTCTATCGCCTTGAGCGAATAATCCGTTTCAAGATAAGCCGTCATTTCCGGGACCCAGTCATAATGCTTCCCTTCTTCGGTCCGCTCCTTTAGCGTCATGTCCTGTGCGAGATGCCTATCCTCTCCCGGGAAGGGCTCAGCCCTCCGACCAGAGAACCAAGCCGTAACATGGGCGAATTTTTCCGGGCCTGCCAGCCGAAGTTGTTTTAACCCTGCCCTTGAGACCATTTCCCCGACCGTATCCGGGATCTCTTTTTCGGGAAAGGCGGTGAGCGCGTGAAGGCCGGGATAATATTCGGTCATCGCGACAAATACACTCCCCTTAATTATCTTCTGAAGCTCTGTTATTTCCTTGAGCAGCTTTGCATCTATCGGTTTTGTGCCTTTTTTATAGTTAAAATACTTCGGGTCGCTCTCGCAGAACGCCGCCGTAAGCTGTATGGTGCGGTCCTGCCTGAAATTGAAATATATCACCGAATCATTTGGCTTAATGCCCTGATAATTGCCTATTATCGTCGGCCTGATAAACTCGTCAGTATCCCCGCGTTTATAAGATCCCTCTATGGCTTCGCGCGCGCTGCCCGCTTTGAACTCGCCCGCCCCTAAAGCGATCGCTTTCATCGCTATGAGGGTCTTGTCCCAGGCGGTATCCCGGTCCATGGATATTTCCCTGCCCATCACCGTGGCGATATGGGCCGAATCTTTCATGCCCAGTTCGGATATCTTGTCCTCGAGCATCTTGAGGTATATCTCTCCGGCGGCTTTCGGGTTGGTGTCGCGGCCGTCAGTAAAAATATGTATAAAGACCCTGTTCACTCCTGATCTTTTAGCCAGTTCGAGCAGGGCAAAAAGGTGCGCGATGCTGGCATGGACGGTGCCTCCGTGACCCTGCAGTAAGCCCATAAGATGAATGGATGAATTGTTTTTTTTGCAGTTGTCTGCGGCAGCAAGAAGGGCTTCGTTATTAAAGAAGCTGCCGTCCTGTATAGCGACATTTATTCTTTCGATCGACTGATACACAACCCTCCCGGCCCCCATATTCAAATGGTTCACTTCCGAATTGCCCATGGTGCCGGCAGGAAGGCCCACAGCCAGCCCCGAGCATTCAAGCCTTGAATACGGATGCTTCTCAATAAGCTCTTTTATAAAGGGCGCTTTGCCGCTTGATACTGCTTTGTATATGGCGTTGGTGTCGTCATTTCTGCCTATAGCAAAACCGTCAAGTATGCACAGATACACGGGGGTTTTCTTCATGGTTCAATTATACAACGTATCGGAGCCGGACTTCAGGTAAGGGTATCGATCCTTTTGAATATTTCGGAGATCCTGCTGGGGCAGGCACTGGAGGAGCCGCTTTCCATGTCTATGGTAACGCTGCTGTCGGATTTGCCTATCAGATGGGACAGTTCCTTTACTATGCTGTCAAAGCCGTCCACATCCGCAATGCCTCCGAAAGAACCGTTGATCTGTCCTATTCCTTCGCTCATTATTGTCATTATCCCTTTCTACATAATACTTATCGTTCCATATGGTCAAAAACTTGCGGAAAAACGGGCTTTTTATGCCGCCGCATATACTTGACTATTTTTGTCAGGTTTATTATAATTGAGCCATGAGGCTGACCACAAGAAGCGAATATGCCGTAAGGGCTGTGATCTGTCTGGCCGAAGCCGAGGGTAGCGGCCCCGTGCGCACGAGGGAAATAGCCCAAAAAGAGGGGATCTCCAGGTTCCTCATCGACCAGATCTTCATGAAACTGCGGAAAGGGGGACTGGTAAAAAGCACCAGGGGCAGATCCGGGGGGTATGTTCTGGCAAAAGCTCCCGGCAGAATAAGCATAGGAGACATAATAAGAAGCGTTGAAGGCCCTATATACATTTTAAAGTGCTGCGGTTCCGACGGCGCCTGCAAGAAGAGTTCCGTCTGCAGGCCTCACTCGATGTGGCAGAAAATAAACTCTGACATAGAAAAGGTGCTGGACAGAGCAAAGATAGGAGCGCTCCTGTGAACAACAAAAAAAGGATCTATCTCGACCATGCCGCCACTACCCCGGCGCATCCCGAGGTCGTAAATGCGATGGCGCCATATTTTTCCGAAATATTCGGGAACCCTTCATCCATCCACAGCTTCGGACAGGAAG
>CAZRTO010000103.1:0-2489 GCA_964603025.1 uncultured bacterium
ACAAAACCTGCGCCAAGCAGGGATCGAACCTGCGACCCGCTGATTAAGAGTCAGCTGCTCTACCAACTGAGCTATTGGCGCACAGAAAAATTATAACACGCCAGGAACTGCGATTGAACTTGACAGGACAAACTTTTATAATTGGACTATATGGCTTTTTACGATTACAAGTGCAAAAAATGCTCCTCGGTCTTTGAGATCTCCAAAGGAATGAACGAGACCGTGGAAGCCCCCTGCCCCGCGTGCGGGTGCAAGGACACCCAGAGAGTTTTTTCGGCTGTCAGGACCGTAAAGGGCGCCAAAGAAGCCCTTGATTCGTTCGGCAGTGAGAGATCTTCGTCCGGCTGCGACACCTGCACAAGCGGGGTCTGCTCTGCCTGTAATTGTAAATGATCTTATCTTTTCGCAAATTTGCTCATTGAAGTGAGTATCCCGACGGCAAGAGTCCCTCCTATCAGGGCCGTGACCAGCTGCGGCCATCCCATCATGAACGCGACTGCCTGAGAGACACCGATCGAATATATCTTCCCGTCAAAGACCGTAAGAGGCCTCAGCAAAAGTAGATTTATGGAGGCGTAAAGAAAACAGAACTTCAATACCGCGGCGACCGCCACGGACAGCATCCTGCTTTTTCCGGCCAGGATATTGTAAGAGCTGACAAAAACCGCGTTGGCCACGGCGATGAAGGGGATCATCGCCATAAGAGTTATGGGAAGAACCCCCGAAAAAGCCGCGATTATCGGCGTTATCATGCCAAGCAGCATGGCTTTGTTGGTGCCAAGCCTGTCGGCCACCAGTATAAGGATCATGTTTATGATCACTCCTGTTATCATCTGAGGCATCTGCAAAAATATCACTACCGCCGCAAGCAGCATCGACAGTATCAACTTCGCGATCTTCACCCAGTCAAGATCTATATCCCCGACAAGTATATCAGTGGTCATGTTATCCTCCTTAATCACGATTCCATGCGCTTGGGGCGACTCGAACGCCCGGCCTACTGCTTCGAAGGCAGTTGCTCTATCCAGCTGAGCTACAAGCGCATATGGGAATTATAGCAAAGTGCGGGGTGAACTCCGGCTGTCGCTAAGAAAATGAATTTGCGCCTGAGAGGGATCGAACCTCCAACCTACAGCTCCGGAGGCTGTCGCTCTATCCAATTGAGCTACAGGCGCATAATAAGATTATCTCATACTGAATTCGCAGCCGCAGTAGTTCTGGCAATACAATGAATGGCGCCCGGCCATATCGCGGGTTTTTTTGAACCCGTCCTCTTTCTTAAAATCAAGCGGGAGGAACCTTTTTTCGGAGATCTTCTTCCCGACCGCCGAAACGACTTTAAAATCTTTATGCGGGCTGACCGACAAAGTTGAAGTGAATTTATAAGAACCGATCTCCAGCGATTTTCTGTGCGAGGCCTCAAGCCTGAACTCGAAACACCTCCCGCATCTTTTGCCGCCCTCTTTCTCGCTCTCAAGCCCGGCTACCGCTTTTAACCATTCATCGTGCAGGTAGTCCCCTTCGACCAACTCCATCTCGAGCGAATCTGCCATTGCGCGGGCGGCGTCAAGACGCCTCACATACTCATCTTCTGGATAAATATTCGGATTGAAGAAGTACCCTGTAACACAATACCCCTCGTCGCGCAGCTTTTGCACGGGATGGCCCAGGCATACCCCGCAGCAGACATGCAGGAGAACAGAATTGCCTATGGGAGCATCGCTTTTCATAACCCTTTGTTCTGGAATATTCCGTTATACAGTTTTTCCGCGCCGGTAATGATGATGAACACAAGCTGTACCACTCTGGCGTTCTGCTTTATCCTTATGCCGGCCGGATTTTCAACCACCAGAATGAACTCGCTTTTTCCCGAGAACCCCGCGTCCCACACGCCGTTCTGCGTAAAAGCCCCCATCCTCAGCAGAGTGGTCCTGGTAAAAGCAAGCGCCGTCATGTCCGGCGGCATATTGACCGTTTCGTTGGTCATAACTTTGTAAGCGCCTTTAGGCAGGTCCCACCAGCCGTGTTTATCGGACGCAGAAGCCTTAACAGGCACAATCTCCTCACACTGAGGCATTACTCTATCTTTGTTGGAAAAATCCACCGCCCCCTGCCCTTTGAAGGCAAAGATCTTTGCGGCAGTCAGGTCAAATCCGTTGGGAGTGAGCTGTTTCTCAAGATCAATATACCCCTCAACAAGTTTTTTTTCGTTGACCAGCTGTTCTATCTCTTTATGATTAAGCATTTTTCTTTTCGAGAACCTTTGAAAGTTTCTTTATGATATCTTCAGGTATCCGCTTTTGTTTTATCGAACCGTCAACACAGACCATGAGAGTCCTCGCCTTCACTATCAGGTCCCCTCCGGGCCCTTTTATCTCGTAGCCGAACCATATCTTGACGCGGCCTATCTCTTCCACCCAGGTGCGGATATCCAGCACCTGGCCGTAGCTTGCAGGGCTTTTATAATCTATCTCCTGCCTTGCCACCAC
>CAZRTO010000104.1:0-2420 GCA_964603025.1 uncultured bacterium
ACACTTTTTTTTCCCCCCCCCAATTTTGTCTTCACCCCCCCACCTTACCGGGGTTGGGGGGGGGCCGCGGGGGGGGGTGGGGCTTCGCATCCCCGAAGGTCGTACAATTGCTCTGTCCGGCAAAGCCACTGCTATGATGGACTCAAGCGACGGCCTGGCCTTTACAATAGGCGAGATATGCAGACAAAGCGGTGTCGGCGCGGACATTGTAAAGTCGCTTATTCCGAGGGCAAAGGGGGCTTCTGTCAATGATGCCCTGTATGCAGGTGAAGACTTCGAGCTGGTATTTACTTGCCCGCCGGACTTTGCTGATATAATTGCAGATAAGGTGCGGGCCGCCACTGGAACGAGGGTTTCGATCATAGGCAGGGCCGTACATCGCTCAAAAGGCGTCAATATAGACACAAAAGGATTTGAACACTTCTGATGGTGAACCAAAAACGGCTTGTTTCAACATTCCTTTCATTGGTCAGGGTCAAGAGCATACCGAAACGCGAGCGTGCCGCCGCGGACCTTGTCAGGAAGATGTTGGGCCGGATGGGGCTTCGGTCTTTTTTTGACGGTGCCGGCCGCGCCATAGGCGGAGACTGCGGGAATCTCTATTCTTTTGTAAAAGCGACCGACAAAAAGCTCCCGTCGGTATTCCTTAACGCCCACATAGATACGGTCGATCACAAGGGAGAGATCCGTCCGGTGATAAGAAAAGGCGTGATATACAGCGATGGGACGACTATCCTCGGTGCAGATTGCAAAGCCGGGGTCGCGGCGATAATAGAAGCAGTCAGGATCATCAAAGAAAAAAGGCTTCCCCACGGCGGGATAAAGCTATGCTTTACAGTGGCGGAAGAGATAGGGCTTGTCGGCGCTAAACGCGCTGTGGCAGCTCACATAAAGGCTGACTTTGGGCTTGTCATCGACGGCGGGTCGGTGGAACAGGTGATCAACAGAGCTCCGTCGCAGTTCTCGCTGGAAGCAAAGATCACCGGCAGGGCGGCGCACGCCGGGGTGCGTCCGGAAAAAGGCATAAACGCCATAAAGGTCGCCTCAGAAGCGATCTCCAGGATGAAGATAGGTCGGATAGACAAAGAGACCACGGCTAACATAGGGATAATATCCGGCGGCACGGCGACCAACATAGTTCCTGAAGAGGTGGTGATAAAAGGCGAAGCGCGCAGCCACAACAGGCGCAAACTGAAAAAACAGATAAATTCCATGACAAAATGCCTGGCAAAAGCCTGCGGCAAAAGCCGGGCGTCGCTCAGGCTCAAAGTGGAGCCGGTCTATGAATCCTTCCGCGTCAGGGAGAGTTCGCAGCTGGTCAGGGCCGCGCTCGGTTCCGTGAAAAAGATAGGCTTGAAACCTCAGCTGAAAATGACCGGCGGCGGCAGTGACGCCAATATATTCAACAAGATGGGGGTCCCATGCCTCATACTTGGAGTGGGCGGGCACAGCGTGCATACTTCAAGGGAATATGTGGCGATAGAGGACATGGTCAGCGGTACGGAGTTGATACTGACAGTGATAGGGGAGATGAATAAAGGGTGAAATCCTCACCCCTTCGCTGCGCTCTTCCCCTCTCCACAGAGTGGAGAGGGGTGGCCGAAGGCCGGGGTGAGGGTTGGAGGACCACTATTTGGACAGAAAACACATAGATGATTTTATTTCCTGGCTCAGAGTTGAAAAAGCCTATTCTCCCAATACCCTGGCTTCTTACCGCAGAGACCTGCAGAAATTCTCCGAGTACGACCTGACCGCCGAAGACATAAGTTCTTTTATCAGACATTTGAACAGGATGGGCATGGCTTCGTCATCCGTCTCGAGGCATCTGGCCTCCATAAAGTCTTTCTGCCATTTTCTTTTGAACGAAGGAGTGATCGACAACGATCCGTCGACCGAGATCTCGTTCCCTAAGACCTCAAAAAAACTCCCTAAAGCACTCACTCCCGGAGATACCGCGCTGCTCGTGGAAGCTCCGGTCAAGAGGGATAAACTCTCCCTGAGGGACAGGGCTATATTGGAAGTCCTGTACGGGACGGGGATAAGGGCCAGCGAACTTATCGGGCTAAAACTGGACGATGTGAACATGGACTCCGGGTTCATACGCTGCATGGGCAAGGGATCCAAGGAAAGGATCGTTCCGGCCGGCCGGCCGGCGCTCGACGCGATCCGGTTGTACCTTAATCTGTCCAGGAAAAGGCTTCTTAAAAAAAAGGCGAGCGATGTTCTTTTCCTTGACCGGAAAGGCCGCGCTCTTACGCGCCAGGGACTCTGGTTCATAGTGAAAAAATACGTCAGAAAGACCGGCGTCAGAGGCTCTTCATCTCCCCATACCTTCAGGCACAGTTTCGCGACCCATCTGCTGGAAAAGGGGGCCGACCTGCGTTCGGTCCAGGAGATGCTCGGGCATGCCAATATCGCCA
>CAZRTO010000105.1:0-2377 GCA_964603025.1 uncultured bacterium
TAGATCCCGGCAGCCTGAACAGGATAATAGACTCCGCCGACATCAACAAAAAAGACACTGTGCTTGAGATCGGAACGGGTTCCGGGATCCTCACAAAAGAACTTGCAAAGAACGCCGGATATGTCATATCTTACGAGATAGACAAAAGGATATTTGAGGTAGCTAAGGAATATTTGGCCGGCATAGGCAATATTGATCTAAGAAACGAGGATTTTCTGAAGGCCGACTTAAAAGATATTGTTAAAGTGAAGATAGTCGCCAACGTCCCCTACTACATAACGACACCTATAATCGAGAAGATATTTGACCACAAGAGTTTGTTTTCTAAAGTCCTGCTCACCGTCCAGCGCGAGTTCGCGGAAAGGATGGCTGCCAAGCCGGGAACAAAGGATTACGGGAGTTTCACTGTATTTGTCAATTACCATACCGAACCAAAGATGCTTTTCAACATCCCAAGCTCCGCTTTCCTGCCCCAGCCTGATGTGGGTTCTGCAGTAATATCCATGGACATAAGAGAAAAACCAAAAGCAGATGTGAAGGACGAAAAGATATTTTTCGAAGTCGTCCGGGCTGCTTTCGGACAAAGGAGAAAAACGCTGAGGAACTCTTTGTGCGCCAAATTCGAACCGGAGATCATCGACAATGCTCTGTCAAAGTCCGGCATCGATGGCAAAAGACGAGGAGAAACGCTGACGATAGAAGAGTTCGCGACGCTGGCAAACTTTTTCTAGAACCTGATCTCTGAGCGCAGAGCTGCGACCTTTTGCTCTGCTCCTGGCATTGTCTGAGTGGTGGTCAGGTCAGCGGACATTGTCAGGTTTTCACCCCAATCATAAAAGACTCCGAGAACGGTCGTCTTAGTCTCATTGTTTTCGACCGCAGTATCAGTATCGTATATATCATATCTGGCCAATATCCCTGCAGGCATCGCCTCCTTTGACGGATACAAAAATCCGCCGAGGCTGAAACCGTTGACAGGCTTATTGTCTTTTTGGTCGTTCAGATATTCAAAATAAATATTCCCCCTGCCCGGCTGCTTTAGCCCGATCAAAAAACCTGACTGCGTGCTTGCAATAGACCCTGCCGTGAAGAGGCCGTTCTTTACCCCGATATATCCGCCTAGCACTAACGTGCCGATATCTGATGCGGGGATCTCGGAGTTAATCCTCAAAGCAACGTCTTTTGCGGAGTTGTTCTCCGCCGCTGCATATCCTTGGCCGTTCAAAACCGTTGCATGGTATTCGATCTTTTGCATAGACGGGAGAACAAAACTGCCTGCCGCTCCGAGCCCAAAGTCTGCGCTTGAGCTTATAGAATTTTTATTGATATCGCTGTAGGCCTTTAACACATTCTCAAATCTCCATATCTTTCCCGACCAGTCTATCCAGCAAGTGTGCTGGAGACCTATCTTGGCAGTGAGGGAAAAAGGAACGGCCTGCGTTGAAGAAGCAAAATCCACAGGCAAGTCTACATAGGCATATTTCAGATGGTCGTAAAGGCTCTGAGAAGAAGCGCCGGGTATCCTTGCAACATCCAGAGTGAGCCTTACCGAAGCACCCGCATCCAGCCTGCTTCTGAAATCAAGATATGCACGGCTTATATCAAAGCTGTTATAAGGCTGCGAGGGAACATAGTTCAACGGTTTTTTCCAATCAAACCTGATCGTTCCGCCGGTTTCTATCGATGACGCAAAAACAGAAGAAACCGTTACGAGCCATATTAAGACCGATGTAATTAGATTTTTCTGTGCTCTTATCATAAATATCCTTGCGGAACGGAACTTCACTCTATCGGCATATGCTTGACGACCTTGGCTTCCACCATGTAGACGACATCCTCGGCCACGTTCATGGCGTGGTCGCAGATGCGCTCCAGATACCTGGCAATAAGCAAAAGGGGGAGCGCTCTTGGGATCGCTGCCGGGTCTTTCATCATTATCTCGGTCAGCTCATCTGTGATCAGGTCTCTCAGCTTGTCGGCCTCATTCTCCATTGCATGTATCTTGATGGACCGGGTCGAATCCCTCTTTACAAAGGTATCAATGCTCTCCCCTATCATCTTCATCGCTATCTCGGCGAGCTTGGGAGTATCGATCAGCGGCTTGAGCAGAGGCATGGTGATAAGTTCGAGATTTTTCTGGGCGATGTCCACCGCCAGGTCCCCCATTCTTTCAAGATCTGTCGTTATCTTCATGGCGGTGGTTATAAAGCGCAGGTCCGCGGCCATTGGCTGTATCCTGGCTATCAGCGTAACGCACTTGTCATCGATCATCAGCTCAAGGTCGTCCAGGTCTTTGTCGGACGCCACCACCTCTTTTGAAAGTTTTTCGTCCCTGTTCTTCAGCGCTTCGACGCTTTTACGGATAGAGGTCTGCACC
>CAZRTO010000106.1:0-2322 GCA_964603025.1 uncultured bacterium
TCTAACCCTTAGTAGCTTATTGAGGGGGTCACCATGTCTCCCTACTTTCCCACAATCCTGCACGGTTTGCTGAAATTCTCCGCATTTTTTGTCGAGTAACTGATGTGCCCGCATCTAATCCAAAAAAGGAGAAAAGTTTTGGCTAACTTAAGAACAGTCCCGGGAACGGTGTCTGCCGCTTTAAGAAGAGTGAACATATATATTCCGAGAACCGTTGTCAATAGTGACGGAATGAACGTAAGGTTAATGGATCTGGCTCATGTCCGCGAGGGCGTCTGTACGATGGCCCGCATGAGCGCGGAAAGAGACCTTGTTGTCGGCATGGGAGGCAACTGGAGCGGCGTAAAGGACGGTATAGTCGCGCTTAAAGCTTCCGGTTTCAGGGCGGCTACTTTGACACCCGAACAATGTCCTCTTATAGACCTTAAGACCGGAGATGTCATCCCGGTCCCTGGAGAAAAGGTCCTTAAACCAAGCTGCGAAAAGCCAATGCATCTGGCCGCTTATATTACCAGGCCTGATGTTAGATTCGTTTGCCACACACATCCAACCTATGCCACGGCTTTTGCAACTATGGGTTATAATATGTTCCCCTTTACGCCGGATTTTGTGGCTGTCCTTAAAACAGACAGGGCCATTCCGGCATTCAACTATGTAGGTCCCGCGAGCGACAATCTGGCAAAAGTTATCGCATCTAATATACGTAGTGATAACGCGGTCCTGATGGGAAATCATGGACTGTTCACTGTAGGTGGTAATGCGCTGGAAGCTTTCGACAGGACCCATCTGGTGGAAGAAGCGGCAAAGACACTGGTTGCGATGATTGGCATTGCGGCAAGCCAGGGAAAAGATCTAAGCAAGATAAATTATGCGCTCTCAATGGAAGAACGCCTTGCCTTGTTGGGTTCTGATTTTGAAAGATACAGACAAGAACTTGCGTCGGGAGGACAACAATAAATGGCGTACACCACTAATCTCACTATCCCGGGGATGGCTGCCGGCAGATTTATACCTAAAATTGTTTTGTCACAGTTGCCGGTCAGAGATATCAACAAACTGTATTCCCCGATAACAGTGGAAAGGCTTCGGGCGGTGTCAGATATGTCAGAGGTTTTAAATAGCCCTGATGTGCGTGCACAGGACAACAGGCCGATGGGCAATCATTTCCACTCATGGGAATCATGGGGCCCGGGCCCGGCCTCGGCGCTTGCGGTTTTTTCGGCAGCCAATAACATGGCCGTTACCGGGATCGTGGACCATTATTCAGTAAGAGGCTTCAGGGAGTTCAGAGAAGCGTGTTCAATACTGAACATTCCGTCAACATGCGGGTATGAGATGCGCACGCTCATACGGGATAAGCTCATGTGCGGCGGCGTAGATCTTTCAAAGACGGTCATCAATTCTCCCGGCAATCCGGGCGAGGCGTATATAGTATTCCACGGCGTCGTACCGCAGCAAAACCAGTTCCTGGCACTGGCAAGAGTCGATAAGCTGGAAAGATACGGGCATGTGGTTGACAAGCTGAATCAGCTTCTCGAAGGAAAAACCGCTGAACGTCTGAATTATGCAGATATCCTTGAAACTAGGACTCAGAGCGGGAATGTTCTCGACCGCCATGTTACCGATGCCCTGTTCGACCTTATTCATACCGATGCAAGAGGCGATTTTGACGGGATCTTTAACAGGATCGGCTCCTGGTGGGGAACAATCACGACCAAAGAAGAACAGGCGTTGTTAAATGCTGAGACCACTTACGCAAGATATATCGCCGCCACGGGAATGTTAAGGAGCAGATTACTGCAAAGGGATAAACCGGCGTATTTCATGCCTTCCGCGATAGAATGTCCTCCGATAGAATACCTAAAAGCGATGGCAAATGAAGAAAAGAGCCTTCTGGTATACCCTTACCTGGGAACTGAGGATGAATATCTGGATGATCTACTCCCAATTCTGGTACAACTTGGTTTCGATGCTATTTCCGGTATGCCCAACAGAAATTCAGAGGCGCAGACAAAGAGGATACGCGATCTAGCCAAAGCCGCCGGACTGCCATATATAAGCGGTATGGATGTGAACAACCTGACACAGGAATGGATAGATCATCCGTGGTCGTTTGATCGGGAACTTATTGAAACGGCCATGATGCTTGTAGGACATGAAGCACAGATCAGAAATAACAGAGAAGGCTTTAACGATCCTGCTATAAAAGAACACGCATTCCCGGACTTCGCAAAAAGGATCAGAGTGTTCGCGGGTTTTGCTAGCTGATCTTGTGGACCTTGATCAGGTTGGTAGTGCCCGGCACGCCTATCGGTACGCCGG
>CAZRTO010000107.1:0-2216 GCA_964603025.1 uncultured bacterium
TAGGCGTCACCGCGCTTAAACTTATCGGTCTTGAGCCGCCGAAAGACATGACGGCAGAATGCTTAGCTTATAGCTTGTAGCCGCCGATTTCGGCAGTGGCTGCTTAAATAGTGATAGAGTTCTTATCCGGCAGCTCCTTAGGGAATCGAAGATGAGATATTTGGCGCAAATATCAAAGCCCGTACCAGTCGCTTATTCTAAGACCCATCATTCGTCTTATATCAAGGGGGTTCATTTTTTTTATGTCCTCCCGGGATAATTTTTCATCGTCAGAATGAAATATGCCTATAAAACGCTCCGAACGTTGAGGGATAGCGCGAGGGTTTCTGTTGACAGGCAAATACACTTCTCTATTAAGAAACTGACCGCCTGAATAGAATGAAAGAGGCTCCCCAGAAATTACCGGAAGGGACGTTTCGTGAATTAAGTGTCTCAGAAGGCCTCTAGGGCTTTCCACCAACCTGGCGGCAAGATTTCCATCGGATATTTCGGCAACAAGGTTAGCCAGCCTTAACGAGGTTAAGGGATTAACCTCACAATTCCTCATCCATTTCACATCGCGTGCCAATGCGGCGCTTCCAGCAATATTTCTGAGCGCCCGAGTGGCCCCCTCTGTTATCATAATGGTTCTGCCAAGCTGTCTTGATAAAACTGGAGCTGTCGATCCGGATTTAACTATTTGCATTGCTATCCCCCCTTATTTATATATCGACAGGAATGCGCTGCAATTTCATAGAACCCCGACTTGTCGGGGCAGATATTATATGTGCGAAACACATACACAGTTGTTAATTGTGTAATTGTTAATTATTCATTTCCCAGTACGGGCACATCCCGCGCACCGGGCATATCTCGCATTTGGGCTTCTTGGCATCGCATATGTTGCGGCCGTGATCGATCAAATAATGGTTTATTTTGCCCCACAGCTTTTTCGGGAACAGATTTAGCAGGTCCTGTTCTATTTTGTTAGGGTCTTCGTTATTTGAAAGCCCCAGTCTTTGCGAAAGGCGTTTCACGTGCGTGTCCACCGCTATCCCTTCGTTCTTGCCGAAAGCGTTGAACAGTATCACGTTGGCGGTCTTTCTTGCCACGCCCGGCAGAAGCAGAAGGTCTTCCATATTGTCAGGCAGAACGCCCCCGAATTTTGCCAGCACCATCTGCGCCATAGCTTTGACGTTCTTTGCTTTATTCCTAAAGAACCCGGTCGAATGGACATATTGTTCAAGTTCTTTTTGGTCCGCCTCGGCCATCGCCTTTACGGTCTTAAACCTTTTAAAAAGCGCAGGGGATATCTTGTTCACCTGCTTGTCGGTGGATTGCGCCGACAAAATTGTAACGACAGCCAGCTGAAAAGGGGTTTTGTATTCAAGAGCGATCTTGGCATGCGGGTATGTCTTTGCGAGCACGGAAATTATCTTGTTGGCGCGCGTTTTCAGGTCTTTTTCCGGCATTTGAAGTAGATTATAACATCATTATATAATGTGCATATGCATATAGAACCTAAAGCCGGAAGAATATTCCTCGGCCGCTTTGAGGCGGGGGATGACCTCCTTGATTCTTTGACGGGGTTTTGTAAAAAACATAATATCAGGCTCGGGGTCTTTAACATTATAGGCGCGGTGCGCAATGCCAAGCTCGGCTACTATGACCAGAACCAGAAAAAATATACGGGTTGTGTCGAGCTGGACAAAAAGCTCGAGATCTCTTCTTGCATGGGCAATATTTCTCTAAAGGACGGCGAGATATTTTGTCACGCGCATATAACGCTGGCTGATATGGACGGGAAAGCCTTCGGAGGGCATCTTATGCCCGGCACGGAGGTTTTTGCTGCGGAATTCTTTATTCAGGAGCTGACAGGGGCCGAGCTTGTCCGCGGCAAGGACGAAAAGACGGGATTGCCGCTGTGGCAATAGGAAAGGCCCCTAAAGGCTCGTAACGGCCCATAAGGTGATGAAAGGCGGAAAGCTTAAAGGGCTTAAAACCTTACACGCCTTCAGCCTTTTCTGCCATTAAGGGCCTTTATGGGCCTTGTTTGAAGCGTTCCGCTATCTTCCCCGCCCATAGCTTCGCATCCAGGGAGTTCTGCTGAGGGTTTTTCAGGACATCTGCAAAGTCATTCTCGCTGATTATATCGTTGTTTTCGAGTTCTTTTTTCATATCATCAAAGGTTTTTGACGGGCTGCCTTCGTGAATACAAAACAGCGCTATCTTTTTAT
>CAZRTO010000108.1:0-2186 GCA_964603025.1 uncultured bacterium
GCCTATAGTTCTTGATATATTAGGCAGGCACAAGAAGTCCGCGATACTGGAGATAGGCAATGTGATGAACAACTATTACCCTTTTGTTCATGATGTTGTCGATAAGTATGAGATGGCCGAAGGGGTGATAAACGAGGATATTGTCGATTACAACCCTCCAGATAAATATGATTTTATATTCAGCATTTCTACTTTGGAGCATGTCGGTTGTGACGAGCCCGAAAAAGATCCCGCCAAGATAATGAAAGCATTGTCAAAGATCAAGGACTTATTGAATGGCGGCGGCAGTGCGGTTTTTACGCTGCCGATAGGCTGGAATAAGTATTTTGACGGAAAGCTGCTTGCCGGTGAGATTGAATTTTCATCAGAGACTTTTTTGAAGAGAATATCTTCGGACGACCAATGGATACAGATAAATAAGTCGGAGGCCGGATCAATACGGTACAACGAACCGTATCCTTACGCGAACGGCATATTTGTCGGTATGATAAACAAGAGTGAATGAATATGGGCCATGTTCAATTAATGTTCCGGAAAATAACGGGATATCTGTTCAGGGGATGGGCTATTATTAGAGATAGATATTTCGGAGAAAAGATTTATTCTTGCGGACACAAAGCCGTTTTCTCCGCGGCTGACAGCAGGAAGGTCGTGATATGGGGTCACAAACCGCACACCCACACGCATTCATATATTCACGGATCTTACTTCCGGGCTTTCAAGAAAATGGGCTACGACACTTATTGGTTAGATGACAGAGATGATGTGTCGGGGTTCGATTTTAAGAACTGTATCTTTCTGACCGAAGGACAGGCGGACGCAAAGATCCCGCTTGAGCCTGCCGCGGTGTATGTTCTGCATAACTGCCGGCTGGAAAAGTACAAAAACAGCGGCCTTAAATATGTAAACCTCTGCAATTATGTGAACGATTGCAGGATAGGAAAGTCATTTAATTTTCCCGGAGGCGCCGTTGAAAAACTAACCTATTATTCCTATTATGATGCTCCAAACAGGGCACTGTATCAGCCGTGGGGAACCGATCTTATGCCTGAAGAAATACAAGAAAAATTGCTCATGCTCGATGCCCGGAAAGGAAAAGTCTGCTACATAGGATCGATTTGGGATGAAAACTTGTCTTATGTCGAAAGGTTTGCCAAAGCCTGTAAAGACAATAGAAAGAAATTCGTAAATGTAAAGTATGTGTCAAGGAAGAAGGCTGTCAGACTTATTCGCGATTCTTATTTGTATCCCGATATACGGGGTCCTTTTCATGTGAGCGTCGGCTATATCCCGTGCAGAGTGTTTAAAAACATAAGTTACGGGTGCATCCCGGCGACGAACTCGGCTTTTGTCAGGGATTTCTTTGGTGGAGCCGCATTGCCGTATGCCCAAGATCCCTACGGCTTGTTCAAGGCAAATGAAGAGTTCCTGTCGGGCGCATCCGGCGAGGAATCCGCCCGATGGCTTGTTGACGAAGTAAAAAAGCATCATACTTATGTAACAAGGGTTGATACGATGTTATCAGTTATATCAGGAGGGCTTTAAGATCTTTAAGAGAGAACGCAAGACTTATGATCTGAAAGAGCATGCAAAGATCATTGCGGACCCCGCCGATCCGCTGGTCAACATTTCCGGCCTCATCCCGGATAATGCCACTGTTCTGGATATCGGATGCGGTAATGGGTCGCTTGGAAGACTGCTGAAGAATACCCGGAAAGATGTCGTGATAGACGGGATAGAACCGGACCAGTATGCGGCAGATCTGGCGCGGCCGGTTTACCGCAGTGTTTATTGCGCGGTTGCGCAAGACTGTTGGGACGATCTGCCGGTCGCCGGTTATGATTTCATTGTCCTGGCCGATGTTCTCGAGCATATGCAGGATCCTCTCGACTTTTTGGTGCTTCTGGCCGGGAAGATCTCGGAAAAGACCAAAATATTGATATCGATCCCAAACATCGCTTTCGGGTCGGTGCGGCTTGCTCTGATGAACGGGAAGTTTGATTATGTAGATTCAGGGCTGATCGAAAGAACGCACCTGAGGTTTTTTACCGAGGCAACGGTTGTCGAGATGATGAAAAAAAGCGGCTTGAACATCGATGAACTGCGTTTGTTGATGAAAAACTTCTTTATCTCCGAAATTGACCTGAGGCCTTACAGGCGGCAGTTTTTCAGCATACTGAGGGTCC
>CAZRTO010000109.1:0-2139 GCA_964603025.1 uncultured bacterium
GGCTGAAATAGATCCGGATGTGGAAATGGCAATGCCTGAAGCCAGCTTGCCGCCGGTTATTATGCCGTCGGCTATCTTGGAAGCGCCGATGGAGCCATCGATGATCTCTGCGGTCCCGACAGAGTTATCGGCCATCTTGGCCTGGGTGATCGCGTTTGACCCGATAGTGGTGACGCCGGTGCTGGTAACGGCGATATCGCCGGTCAGGGAGACTGACTGCCAAGATCCGGCGGCATCGGAGCCTATAAGCAAAGAACCCGCTGCTGTTGGATCAGGGACGGTTCCCGATATTGTTTCCCAGGCCAAAGTTCCGCTCCCGCTGTCTTTAAGGAAAGAGTTTGAAGATCCAAGCGATGAAGGCCATGTATATGTCTGGCCACCGATCTTTAGAACCCTGCTGGTTATCTCAAGAGTGGGGGCTTTGGAATACCCTTCGGCAGTGATAGCTCCTGTTATCACAACGGGATTTGCAGCTCCGGCGCCTCCGGTCTGAACCGCAAAAGCAGGTGAAGAGACCAATATAACAATGATCAAAAACGCAAGTATCCTACTCATTCTTACTCCTTTGAAAATATGGGAACAGATTTGGTCTGTATGCAAGTATATTATATAATGGTTGAAATGGATGTCAATACTGTAAAGGTTGAGCACTTTCATATAGTCAGCCTAGGTTGCCCAAAAAATCTTACTGATTCGGAGGTTTTGATGGGGCATATGAAGGCTGCGGGATACGAGTATTGCGATGACCCTTCTTTGGCTGATGTCATAGTTGTAAATACCTGTGCGTTCCTGTCTTCCGCAAGAAAAGAGTCTCTCGATGTCATCAAAGAGATGGCGGGATACAAGAAAAATGGGAGGTGCAGGCAGCTGCTGGTGGCGGGGTGCCTGCCAAAGTATAAAGTAAAAAGTAAAAAGTTAGAAGTGAGAAAGGGGAGAGGGGCCGGGACAGGGGAGATACAGCATGTAGATGGGATTATTGACAGCATCGGCCTGCACGATTGTCATGTGCCGAGGGTTAAGGCGACGCCTCCGTGGACCGCATATATAAAGATGTCAGAAGGATGCAACAACAATTGCGCGTATTGCCTGATCCCTTCGATAAGAGGGAAATTGCGATACAGAACGGTGGGGGATATCATAAAACAGGTAGATGCTGCCCATGGGCAGCATCTACCTCAACACCGCAATTTTCCCCCTGCGAAAGAGATCATTTTTGTGGCGCAGGACACGACCGCGCATCCAAAATTCCCGGAAATACTGAAAAAGACCGCAAAGATAAAAGGCGTCCGCTGGATCAGAGTTATGTACACGCACCCGAAGCATATTACCGACAAATTTATCGATGTGATGGCAAAAGAGCGGAAAGTACTCAAATATATTGATCTTCCCATGCAGCACTCGAGCGACAAGATATTAAAAGCCATGAACCGCGGATATTACAGGAAATATTTAGAAGCTCTCATTGCCAAATTGCGCAAAAAGATGCCTTCTATAGCTATCCGGACGACTTTCATAGTCGGTTTTCCAGGAGAAACAGAAAAGGATTTTAAAGATCTTACGGATTTTGTTAAAACAATGAAATTCGACAGGGTGGGGGTGTTCCCTTTCAGCCGGGAGAAGGGGACGAAGGCGTATGGGATGAAGGGGCAGATAAGTGAGAAGGTGAAAAGTGAGAGAGTTAGAAAGTTGATGAAGATACAGGAGAGGATATCAAGGGAGAAGAACAGGGGATTTATCGGAAAGACGATGGAGGTGCTGGTGGAGACCCTTAACCCTCACCCCGGCCTTCGGCCACCCCTCTCCCTTGACAGGGCGAGGGGCGAAGTAATTAGGTTTATAGGCCGTACTTACCGCGATGCGCCGGAGATTGACGGGAGAATTGAAGTAGAAAGCAGTAAGGAGCAAGGAGTAAGGGCGGGAGACATTGTCAAAGTCCTTATTACCAAGGCGGGGACGCATGATCTGGAGGGGGAACGCTTTGCGTGCTATTCTTAAAACTATTGATTCAGTTAGCGAATATTCGTTTCTTGTAATCCCAGCCGCTTTATCGTGAATATCCAGTGGCCGTTCCTGAGATTTTCAAGTAGTCTGGCTGCCGGTATGAAGAACACGTTCTCGCCGGGCATGATGTGGCCGTCC
>CAZRTO010000110.1:0-2053 GCA_964603025.1 uncultured bacterium
AGAAAGTATTTCGAATATGCCGTATGCTCCGCTTAGGTAATACACAAGGATAAAATAATAGAAGAAATAGCTTTGTTCGATGATAAACCTAGTGCCTTGGGGAAGATAGCTTATTCTTAGCCCGCTTATGAAAAAAGGAGTTGGTATTGAGAAGAAGATCACGGCGGTGGAAAGATAAAAGAAAGCCAGGACATATTTATTGCCTTTGGACTTTGCCACTGACAGCACAAAATGCACGTAAAAAACGGAGATAAAAATGGAAAAAGCATAGAGTATTCGGCAGATCGTTAAGGATATTTCCGGATAGTATTCCGGAATAATGAGAGAAAACACATCCCATGATATCCACGCGAACAAGGTTAGGCATAGTATTCCGTACAAGATCCTTGTTTTTTGCCTTTGGGAATATATGAACGAAAAAATGGACAATAACAGATTGGTCAAAGCCCCAACGATGGATGATAAAAGATACAGGCTCAATGCAGATTGTCCTTTGCTTTTTTGAACACTTCCAAAGTCCTGTTTATGTCATTTTCTGAGTGAGTTGCCATCATGCTTATCCTTATCATTTCTTTTTTCTTTGCCACGGCGGGATATGACACGGGATTCGCGAATATGTTGTTTTCTTCGAGGAATCTCGCTATCAGATTTGTCTTGGTCTCATCACCGATGATAACGGGTACTATTGCGCTATTGCTGTTGCCAGTGCTGTACCCAAGGTCGTTAAGCCCTTTCTTAATATGGTTTATATTCTTCCACAGCGCCTGAACAAGTTCCGGTGAGTCCATGATTATGTCAAGAGCGGCGGATGCGGCAGCTATTATGGCCGCAGGGAGGCTGGTGGCGAAGATGAACGATCTGGAACTTTGTTTAAGACAATCTATTAAAAGCTTGCTGCCCGCTACGTATCCACCCAGACTGCCAAGGGACTTGCTCATGGTCCCAATGTTTATGTCGATCCCTTTTTTCAGAGAATAATATTCTTGAATTCCTCTCCCTGTTTTTCCCAGGACACCAAAAGAATGTGCTTCGTCTATCATTACGGACGCGTTGTGTTTTTTTGCTAATTCGATTATCTGCGGTACCGGCGCAATATCCCCGTCCATGCTGAAAACGCCGTCGGTAGCAATTAGAATATTCTTCTCCTTTGGTACTGATTCCAGCTTCGTTTTGAGAGATTCTAGGTCATTGTGTATAAATGTGATTATGCGGCCTTTTGATAGAATGCTCCCGTCAATTATGCTTGCGTGAGATTTTTTGTCTATGATCACTACGTCTTTTGGTCCTATTAATGTGGAGATAAGCCCCAGGTTGGTCATGTATCCGGTAGTGAATATGGCTGCCGATTCAGCCCCTTTTATGCGTGCAATTTTTTGCTCAAGTTTGTTATGAAGATCGAGCGTTCCGCAAAGAATTCTTGACCCTCCCGTGCCAACCCCATATTTCTTTATAGCGTTTATGGCCGCCTCAACTACTTTGGGATGATTTGCCAGGCCCAAATAGTTATTGGACGCGTAGTTGATCATCGTCTTGTTCTTATAGATGATATTGGCGTCGGTAGATGAGTTTAGTTCCCGCAGATAATAGTAAGCGTTCTGATCTCTAAGGTGTTTTTCGCGTTGCAGCAATTCATGAAATTTATCAAAAATACTCATATCGTTGCATAAATTATTGCATTCCGGACGGCAAAGTTCAATATGTGCCTGAAAATATTGATATTTCGCCAAAAATGCTCCATAATTTCTCTACGTATGAAGAACAAGCTAGCAATGGTCTTCTCCGGTGGCTTCTCCAAAGGTGCCGCGCATTTGGCGATAGCGAAGGCGTTCATTCGGAAGGGGATAGAGCCGGACCTGTATGTGGGGACGTCGGTGGGGGCTGTTGCGGCGGTGCTGCTGGCTTCGTGCAAGGACGCGGACGAGGCCATGGGGTTGTATAAAAGCTTTGCGAAGAACCATATCTGGCCGCGGATGATGGCGGTGGACGTGTTCTCTAAAGGCGGGGTGTTCACGGCGGAAGTGCTGGCGCGGGACATGGTGCGCCACGCGGGATT
>CAZRTO010000111.1:0-2029 GCA_964603025.1 uncultured bacterium
TGATGAGCGCGGCAGGGTGGAGGGGCCTTCTTCAAAGGTGCTCAAGCTGGAAATCCTGGCTTAGACGCTGTGTTATAATACCTGCGGCATGAACAAAATCCCCAGAGTTATCGCGATAGACGATATGTCGCGCGCGCGCCGTGAAATGTTGAAAATAGGCGCTGACGCGGCAGGTGTGGATATAATGGTCCCCAAGTCACTGATGCGGGCCGTAAAAGTGGAGGCAGTGACGGCTACCGCTGCCAACATACTCAAACAGCTCATGCTGTCCTGCGGGGGGGATGCGGCCACATCTTACGGGACGATCGATCATTCTGACAGTGAGACGGATGTCATCCTGCTTGCAACGCTATCCCAGTACACGCGACTGTTCGAAAAGATGTCAAAGCAGCAGTTCGGTCTTCCCGTTCTGGCCGACAGGATAAGCGTTGTGCTTCGCCGATATGACGGGTCCCCTTCTCCGGTCGGCGGGCTTCAGTTCGGTAGCAGGACATATGTCATGGGTATACTCAACATCACTCCGGATTCTTTCTCCGACGGTGGCAGCTATTTTGATGCAGGCCGGGCCGTGTCCCGTGCTGAAGAAATGATATCCGAAGGAGCGGACATTCTGGATATCGGCGGGGAATCGACCAGGCCGGGTGCCGACGAAGTGAGCCAGGAAGAAGAGTTAAACAGAGTGGTCCCGGTAGTGAGGGCTATATCCGATGCGATCGTAAAGACAAAAGGCAGTTCCCCGATGATCTCCGTAGACACCCGCAAGTCCGCGGTCGCGGCCGCCGCGTTGAAAGCGGGAGCTTCCATGGTGAATGACATAAGCGGTCTGGGATTTGATCCCGAGATGAAAAACGTGCTGGCATCTGCCGGAGCCCCGGTAGTAATAATGCATTCCAAGGGGAATCCCAAGACCATGCAGGACAGACCTGCGTACGACGATGTTGTATCGGAGCTGCTCGGATATTTTGGATCCCGGATAGATCACGCGGTCAAAGCGGGTATATCTGAGAGCAATATAATCATCGATCCCGGTATCGGCTTTGGCAAGACCGTAGAACATAATATCGAGATACTTAAGCATCTAGATGAATTCAGATGTTTCGGCCGGCCTGTGTGTATCGGGACTTCCCGTAAATCATTCATCGGCAAACTTTTAGGCTTGGATGATCCTTCGAAAAGGGACGAGGCGACAGCCGTTACCCTGTCCCTTGCCATTTCCAGAAAAGTTGATATAATAAGAGTCCATAATGTTAAAATCGCCCGGCAGGCGGCGATAATATCAGATAAAATATCAAGAGAGGAGGCTTAAAACATGAAGAAGAGCAAGAAACAGAAAAAAACCGTGAAAAAGGCAAAAAAAAGCCCTAAGAAAGCAAAAAAAATCGTAAAAAAAGCGAAAAAGAGGTCCCAGACCACCGCTAAAAAGCCTAAACATCAGGAGTATAAGACCGTTTATCTGTCGCTAGGATCCAATGTGGGGGACAGGGAAGAATACATCGAACAGGCAATAACCCTTTTAAGGGAGACCCCCGGTATAAAGGTGGTCAGAAGATCATCCAATTTTGAGACTCAGCCCCAGGGCCGGAAGAACCAGCCTCTTTTCATCAATGCGGCGGTCGAGATAAGCACCAACTATAGTCCTCAGGACCTTTTGTTGCTGCTCCAGGGCTTTGAGGACACTCTGGGCCGGGACAGGAGCATAGAGTGGGGGCCTAGAACTATAGATGTCGATATACTGCTTTACGGCAATGAGCTGATCAGCGAGGATAACCTGTCCGTTCCCCATCCGCTCATGCATGAGCGCCTGTTCGTTCTGGAGCCTCTCAAGGAGATCGCTCCGAACGTAGTGCATCCCATGTTAGAGAGGACCATCAAAGAGCTCTACAACGATAAAAAAGCCGAAGGTTTGCAGCCTGAAAAATACGAAGACGACCTTCCGGGTTTTAGAGAGGTAAAAAGGGGTATTGCGGACGATTACGAACGCTGGTAGCGCCGAGAGCACGCGAAAGCTGGCCGAAGACATAGCAGCGTC
>CAZRTO010000112.1:0-2023 GCA_964603025.1 uncultured bacterium
TGTATTGCGGCTGCCATCTCTAACTCCTTTCTTTAATATGTATTGCAACACGTCCCTACGACAAAGTCTGTCAGACAATATAACAAAGGAATCTCATCCAGAATACCATATTTGTGCCACAAACCCCTCAATCACTTATTATAAGATATCCCTTGCCATCCCAATCGTCGATCTCGGCTTTTAGGCCTTTTGCGTTTCTGGGGATAATATATACGAACGCGTGGACGTCAGACAGATTAGGATTTATATAGCTATAGACCGAGTTGGTGGCCTCGTATTTCGCGCCGGTGTTATCATAAAGCACCACCATTTGGTCGCTTATGTGCTTGCGCTCTTTGCCGTTATTCGTGATCCTAAGCGTAACCCAAAAATACAACCTGTCCTTCCCGAGCGGGATCCCCTTTGTAACAGATCTCTCAAGCTTGTAATTCACGTCTTTAATATTTATGGCCTCTCTTGAAGAATTTTTTCTCGCGTTATAGTCCTCAACCGACATCACCACCGCTGCGACGATCGTTATAATAACTACCAGCGCTATCGCCCCGAGCCACCCTGATGCCGTCTTTTTTATTTCCTCGTCGTTCATAATCTTCCTCCCGTCATTTATATATTCGCTATCAGCCCCGCTTCCAGCCTGGCTCTGAGCTCCGGGTCCTTGAATTCGATCGTCGGCCTGTCGCCGCTTATGACGATCTGCGCGGAACTTTTTGCCATCCCGTCAAATACCGCGAAAAACCACTCAAGCGCCGCTTTGTCGCCCTCGATAAGATGTATATCCTCTATGAGGATCGCGGCGTTTTTCTTCCCCCCGTATCTTTTCATCAATTCGTCCGCTAAGCCGCGCGCGAACTTTTTTCTGTCTGCCTTCGTCCCGCCGTACAGGTAGAGCGGATTATACACTCCGGGCTCTTCTGCCACGGCCTGTGCCGCGGCGACCGCAAAACTGTTTATCATCTGTAGTGCCCGTCCCTCTTCAGCAGCCAGGTTTTGTTTTTCAGCCCGAACAATCTTATCACCTCCTTCAATTTTGATCCGCCGATCCTCGGCGAGCAATAGACCCAAAATTTTTTACGCCTCACGCTGTACACGACCCTCCCGCGCGGCGGATCGTCATATTCATCCCAGGCGTACTGCGGTTTTTTGCTGATTAGCGTGCCGTAAAAATAGCCGTAATGGTCGCCGTGCGTGCAGGTCCCGTTCACGATCTCCGCCGCCTCCTGTTCAACCGCGTCAAACATGATCTCGCTGTCAACCAGATAGAATATCCCCACTTTAGGGGACCCCTTGCCTTTTTTCATTGCCCGCCTGCTTGCTGCGCGCTGCTTACTGCTGACTGCTGTCTGCGTTCCCCTCACCACGCCCACCCCATCAAGCTCTTATCTTCTATCAGGTCTTCCGGCTTAATCAGCGAAAACAGGACGGTCTTCTTATATTGAAACGCAAACCCTTTCATGGCAAAGGCAACACCCAGCAAAAAGTCCTTGATCTTCCTTGCTTCTTCTTTATCCTTTGCTTTTTCCAAAGAGATCAGCAGCATCCCGTCTTTTTTGTATTCTTCCGCGAGTTGTATTCTTTCAGCGTACTCTTCCGGATAACGGATATTTTTGATTATTGGCATCTATTTTTCTCCTTCTTGAAAAGCATACTCTCTGAACATACCTGCCTTTCGGTCCATAAGCAAAGAAACTATCCCCGAAGCTCCTTTAACATTTTTTACGACCTCCAGGTTTCTTGTTGTCAGGTCCTCTCTGTCCTGCCAGTCGAGCAGGCAAATGACTTCGGCAAAAGGAGCACAGCTTGCGACCTCGCTTGAAAGCTCCGCCTTATCTCCGTTCTGCAAAGCGCCTGCCGTAATGATGACCGCTGCATTGAATTTTTTAGCCAGAAGCTTTATCTTTTTAATATACTTTTGCAAAAGCTCGCGCCTAAATGCCCCGCCATCTTCCTGCCTGGGGTAATATTTAAAAACGAAATCGACCGGGTCGACCACCAAAAGCCATGGCGGCAGCTGTCGCGTGTACAT
>CAZRTO010000113.1:0-2007 GCA_964603025.1 uncultured bacterium
ATCTAACCCTTAGTAGCTTATTGAGGGGGTCACCATGTCTCCCTACTTTCCCAGCCTGAGATGATTTTCACTGAAATCCACAGAGAATTCTTCCGATAATCATTTAGTAGAGTTGACCTTTTAGAGCTAGGAGTGGTATATTTCTCACAAAAGGAGGTGAAGAGATGAAAAAATATGTTCTTTCGATCACAGCGGCCCTTTTGATAGCAGCAGCGTCTTCCGCGCAGATCGGGACCAAACTGATAGACAACTTCGAGAAGAACCAGAGCCTGAAAAGCCCGGAATGGTGGAAGTTCGATAATGTCACCGTTTCGGTGGTTAAAAATCCGGTTTCCAGACCAGGCGACAGGACGGCCGGCCTCGCGGGGAAGTATTCCCTCAATGTGAAAGGCAACGCAAAAAGCTGGTATTGCGGCGGCATAGGCACCTATGTGGGGGCCGATGCCAGCGGTTACAACGGCCTTGAAATGCTCGTCTACGGTTACGGGCCGGACAGCGGAACGATAAAGATAGAGCTGTACGACGACGACAAAGGCGCGTGGAATACGGTCTATGACAAGGAGTGGAAGCCTGTCAAGGACGATCTTTGGGCGTACGAGCTCAGGGTCGACTGGCGCGGCTGGAAAAGGGTCTATATACCTTTCTCCAATTTTGTGCTGACCAACCCCAAGAGAGGCGACGGAGTGATGAACTTCGACCAGAACAAGGGATCCGGCGGGCTTTTGCAGATACAGATGATCTTTTTGGCCACGTCCGAGGATGGTGAGACCAACGTGAACCTGGACAACATAAAACTCGTTACCAGGGAATCAGAAGAGTAGCTGTCAGTAAGGAGCAAAGGATGAGAGCCGGAGGGAATGCTTTAGTTGCTGTGTGCGCGGCATTAGTAGTTATCTGTGCCGGGACCGCTTATGGCGCGTCGGCGGCGGTAAATGCTGATGCCACGGTGACGGTAAAAGAAGTGTTTTCTCTGGCTCTCGATTCCTCTGGCGTTGATTTCGGGTCGGTAAGGCAGGGCGAATGGAAAGAGGTTTCCGGAGCCGCGGGCTATGCCAATGCGGCTATCTGCAGGTCCAATACCGGAAAACCCTGGACGCTTTCCATAAAGGCGACAGGGCCTCTCATGTCGGATTCCTACACGATACCTCTGGAAAATCTCAAATGGATGAGCACATATGCCGGCAGCAAGAACGAGCCTTACACTGATTACAGCGCAGGTCTTGTCAATCCTCCTTCGGCCGGTTTTGTCGATTTTACCATTTCGGATGCCGCGGTGTTCAGGTCGTGGACGGCTTCGATACCCAACAATAATACCCTTCCAAGCGGCGCCGAAGTACAGTTCAAATACGCGGTTTTCATACCGGACAGCATAAAGCTGGCTCCGGGAAGTTATTCGACCAGGATAGTGTATACGCTGACCGAGTGAAACCATAAAGTCCATTTTTTGGATTTTATAGTTTTGAATACTGTTTAGAGGAGGAGAATAACGATGAAAAGATTGTTATTGTCGGGAGTAATTCTTGTTCTGACCGCGGCGGCAGCTCTGGCGGTCCAGTCGGCCGACCAGCAGGCCACTTTTACGGTAAATGTGGCTTCTGTGTTCGAGCTCAGCATCGACCAGGGGTTCATAGATTTTGGAAGGATGAACCCGGGGGAGACCAAATGGAACATGCCTCCGGCCGGGATCATGATACAGGCCAAGACGAACGGCGGCAAGCCCTGGTATCTCAAGATCAGCAACGATTCTCCGTTCTCTTCGGCTTCCAACGTCATACCCAACTCCAATTTTTCGTGGTACGGATGGACGAGCGGTGCCGGCAAATGGTACGGCACAGGCGAGAACAGCATGTCCATCACCCCTGCGCTTGTATACTCTTCGGGGGCCGGCGAGGACAACAACCTGCCAGCGGGCACGGTCAACCATATGAAATTCCGCCTGAAAGTCCCTGCGAATCAGGCTCCGGGCAATTATACGACCGTTGTTAAGTTCACGATGACCGAATAAGG
>CAZRTO010000114.1:0-1962 GCA_964603025.1 uncultured bacterium
ATGTATTTACCAAGGAGCCGTACATCGTTATTGTTGACAACCTGAATAGCAAAACCGGATTAAAAGAATTTAAAAAACAGAAAATATTCTATGGGAAAGCCAAACTGCATCAATCGGATGAAGGATCAGAGTTTAAGGGGGATTATCCGTCCTGCGTAAAGGCATCCGGCAGCTCTCATCGCTTTTCAAGGCCGTACAAAAAGAACGATCAGGCATATATTGAAAACTTCAACAGGAGCTTAAGGAAGGAGTGTTTGGGCTGGATAAAATACCGAAAGGAGGAAAAGGCGGAAGTCCAGCAAATGGTTGATGAATATACCCGTCATTTCATTAACGATCGCTGGCATATGGGCTTGCCTAACATGATGACGCCCGCTCAATTCAAATTGTGGTATGTTAGAAACAAGAAAGTGACTGCGGAAGTCGCATTTGCGCCTTAACGTTGCGTCAGCTTGTCAGTAATAGTCATAAAAGATATAATCAAGTAATGCAATCAGACAATGCGAGGGCACGAGACGCACTAATAGGATGCAATATGCCCGTCTTCCGATCAGCGTGATCTGTGAAACCGGAACTTACCGAAGAGCAAAAAAAGATATTAGGCGTTGCCCTAAACGCCTCAAAAAACATCATATTGATCGAAGCCCTGGCAGGAACCGGCAAGACAACTACGCTACTTGAGCTGGCCCGCACAAATCCGGATAAGCGATTCAGATATCTTTCGTATATGGCAAAAATATCCGGAGAGGTCGAGCGTGAAGCCCACAAACAAAATATCCGCAATTTAGAGGTATCAACATTCCATAAAATGGCCAGGGGAAAGGTCTATGACAAACTGCAAATCCGGCAAAGGACCATGAAGAGCAATAAAGAGGTTGTTGCCATGATGTTGCCACACCTGGAATCCGGAGAGCGTTATGACAGGCTCAGGTTCTTTAAAAAGTTTTGCGCGAAAACGGGGAGTATTGAAAAATTCATACAGGACGAGAGGGCCAAGGCAATAACCGGAACAATTGGGATGAAAAACGCGAAAGAAATTGAAAGGGTTTTGCTTGACGTCGGAAATATGTGGGAGAAACTCTGCAGCCAGAATTGCAAAATAGTCTCCCACGATTTCTATCTGAAATACTTTATCGACAATCTATCGGAATGTGTTTTTTCAGAATTTGACGTGTTGCTGGTGGATGAGGCGCAGGACTTAAACGAAATGATGCATAAATACGTTTTTTATATTATTTCACTCAATAAGCCTGTTGTGATGGTAGGGGATTCCAGCCAGTCAATTATGGGGTTCATAAAAAGCAAAAATATTTTGAAAGACTTGAGCAGGAACTATCCGGAGCGCACAACGCGACTGCCTCTTACGCATTCCTTCAGATTTGCGAAAGATTCTCTTATAGAGGAAGCCGCTAACACAATATTAAGGCTAAGGGATCTGCGCATCTACGGCGTAGCAGAGCATGAAAGCGGTAAAATTAAAGATATCGCGTATATAGGGCGGACAAACAAAGGCGTTCTTGAAAAATGTTACGAGCTGGCCTCTTCCGGCCTGAAATATGATCTTTGCGACGGAATTAAATACTTCGAAGATAAGAGCAGCGACATGAATGATATCTACAACCTGATCAACAGGGATCTTAATAAGATACGAAACACGCATTACCGCGTGTATTCTTCCGTCGAGGGGTTAAAGGACTTTGCGGAGGAGAATGAAGACATTGAACTGCTGTCTAATATCTCGCTAGTGTTGTTTATCGCTGAAAAGGGCTATTCCATAGACGGTTTTTTTGATTATATTGAAAGCGGTGTAGATGCCGGATCTAACATAAAGATAAGCACAATTCATAAAGCCAAAGGCATGGGATTTGATGAAGTTCATATATTGCCTTCAGATATGTTCAAAAAAGAAGAGGTGATAGGCTTAAATGAAAACAACGGGGTCTGGACGATTAACGACAGGGA
>CAZRTO010000115.1:0-1878 GCA_964603025.1 uncultured bacterium
CCCAGAGCACACTGAAAATCAGTGATCCTGTAATTAAATCCGAGATCGTGCATTTCGTAGTACCACGACCCGTCGCTCTTTGTCATTATCTCCGCGTCTCGGGTGATCCCGTGCGTTCTGAATAAAAGAAGCTTTTTATAAAGCTCTTGGTCGTTCGTCAAAACCATCCCGCCCTCGCCGCTGGTTATATGTTTTACCGCGTGAAAGCTGAGTATTGTCATATCAGAATATTTACACGAACCTGTCTTTGAACCTTTATATTCAGAGCCCAATGCGTGGGCTGCGTCTTCTATGATCATCAATCCGTGTTCTTTGGCTATCTTCTGTATTTCTTCCATATCACAGGGATGCCCCGCAAAATGCACTGGAATAATGGCTTTAGTCTTTGAAGTTATTTTTCTCTTGATATCTTCAGGATCAATATTTATCGTGTCTTTTTGGACATCAGCAAAAACCGGCCTGCCGCCACAGTAAAGGACACAATTGGAAGAAGCGACAAAGGTTATCGGGGAAGTTATTGCCTCATCATTGGCCCCTATCCCGGCGGCATGACAGGCGGCATGAAGGGCCGAGGTCCCGGAATTCATGGCGACCGCATATTTGGAACCGCAATAGGCCGCTACTTTGCTCTCGAATTGTTCGACCATCGGGCCCTGGGTCAAATGGGTGGTCCTTAAGGCTGAGACAACCGCCTCAATATCACCATCGTCTATCCACTGGGTAGCGTAAGGGATCTGTTCCATTTGATCAGCTTTCGATCATTTTTTGCAACTGAGGAATGGTCAACCATTCCTTGTTCTTGTCACTGCTGTAAGAAAATCCTTCCGGAACGCTTTTTCCGCCGGCATGGTTATTCTGCCCCCACCAGTGGAACGATGGCTGAATAATATAACAGTCTGATAGCTCTATTGTATTCCTTGCATCGTCCTCGGAGATCATAACCTCATGCAATTTTTCGCCGGGCCTTATCCCCACTACATTGGTTTTACATTGTGGCGCTATGGCTTCTGCAAGGTCCATTATGTTCATGCTCGGGATCTTGGGAACAAATAACTCCCCTCCGTGCATGCGCTCAAAACTTTTTATGACGAACCTGACGCCCTGCTCAAGCGTGATCCAGAACCTGGTCATTCTGTCGTCAGTTATGGGCAGGCACCCTTCTTTTGCCCTGTCTTTGAAGAAAGGCACTACGCTGCCGCGGCTTCCCACGACATTGCCGTACCTGACTACCGAGAAAGTGGTCCCCGAATGGCCGGAATACGCGTTCGCGGCAACAAAAAGCTTGTCGGAACAGAGTTTTGTCGCGCCGTAAAGATTTATCGGATTGCATGCCTTATCAGTGCTGAGAGCGACCACTTTTTGCACTTTTCTGTCTATCGCCGCGTCTATGACGTTCATAGCACCGTTAATATTGGTCTTGATAGCTTCCGACGGATTATATTCCATTGCCGGGACCTGCTTAAGCGCGGCCGCGTGCACGACAAAGTCCACCCCGTGGAAAGCTCTCATCAGGCGGTCTTTGTCTCTCACGTCCCCTATGAAGTAGCGTATCTTATCCGCGTGCGCTTTGAATTTCGGGGTTTGCGCCATTTCGAACTGTTTTAACTCGTCGCGGCTGAAAACTATGACTTTTTTTGGGAAATGCTCGGCCATTACGATCTCAACGAACTTCTTTCCGAAGGATCCCGTACCTCCGGTAATAAGAATGGTCTTATCTCTAAAAATACCCATGCATTTCTCCTTGAAAGCTTATCGTTCAATTATTGAACATTCTAACTCTTTTTAGAGGCACCTGTCAACGGGATGGAGGATGCCGGCATACACCCGCGCGGTCCCTTTTATCATCAGGTCAAAAGAGAACTTCTCTTCGTATCTGGC
>CAZRTO010000116.1:0-1741 GCA_964603025.1 uncultured bacterium
CCTCCCATGTGACACCCCTTAGGCTGCTCCTCAAAAATATCTGGTTCCCCGCCTCCCCGGTCACTGCAAATATTCCCTCTATCGTCTGGCGTGTGGTCGCCTCGAACGTTATCTTTTTACCCGCCGTATTGCAGAACAAATTGTAAAACGATGTGTTTCCGCTGATCAGGGATGGATTGGAATCATTGTCAAACACCACAGCACCGGTACCCTTATCAAATATCGCGGATCCGCTCTTGTAAAAATTCTCGTGTATTGTTATCTGGTTGTTACCGGCTTCAAGTGTCCCATTGTATAGATACAAACTGCCCTCATATCCGCCTCCCGAATCCAGCAAGAGGTTGTTGCCAAGTGCTACCTTCCCGGTAAAATTGCTTGTGAGCTGAAGCCCTCCTATAGGAAGAGTAAGTACCCCTGGCGTGCTTATCGTCGCATCCGACGTCCCTATGTATACCTTCGCAGCATTATCCTGAGGATAGCTGCTGTGCTTATTCCAGTTCTCTGCGTCATCCCAGCTCGTCCCGTCCCCTGCGCCGGTCCACAGCCATTTCTCCCAGTGAAAATACGGGGTTGTCCTGCCCTCGTCTATTCCCCATACCCTCCCAAAATCCCACCCCGCATCCTCAAAATTCCTGCGCCTCTTCATGTTCGCTTCTGTTGTAAGCGTGCCGACATGATTGTCCGTCAGAGGATCAGAAAAGAACGAGTCTTCAATATCAGTCGGCCAACCGCCTATCAGCCCTCCTGCATTATTAGGTGCTGTAACTTTTCCGGCCGCGTACGACCTATAGACATAACTACCGTTACCTGCGAGCCCGCCGGCAGAGCCTGTTTTGGCTTCAACGCTCGCGCTCGAATAACAATCGTATATCTGGGCGTAAAAATCGTTAAATCCAACCAGTCCTCCTATTACAGAATCGCCAACTACGGAACCTCTGGAAAAAGACGACCGTATAATCGCATCGGAACCGAACGATTCCCCCACAAGGCATCCAACATAAGATTCGCCGCTGACATAGCCTGAAAAATAACAGCCTGATATCTTTCCCTGTACCCAGCCGCCAAGTCCCCCGACGTATCTTTGTCCGATAATACTGCTTCCGGATATCCCCAGGTTCCTTATAACCGAGATGCCATTGATATGACCAAATAGTGCGACCTTTTCTTTTACCGGCCTGTTTATCCATAGATCAGATATGATCCTATGATCTCCGTACAATATCCCGCTAAAAGGGGTTACATCATCTCCTATCGGATAGAACCCTTCATGCGTGACGCCATTCCAGTTCCAGCGTCTTGTCGGGCTTGCATCGATATTTTGCGCAAGTTTATAGTTATATGACGGCCAGCTACGTGTCCCCAGGATACCCTGAAGGCCGTACACTTCATATATAAGGAAGGGGTTCCCTGAAGTCCCGGTTCCGGACATACGCCGGAATGGAGGGGTAAGAAAAGAATACGTTTCCGGAATAATAAAATCTCCCCCTACAGCAAACAATGCCGTAGCCGGCATGGTACAGAGAAACCTTCCGGCATGCTGCTCGTATGTGGCGGATATAGTAAGTGATGATATCTGAGTTATCAGGGCCGTGCTCTGACTTTCTATGGAAAGGGCATAGATCGTATTGGTCGGATTGAACTGGTCAATTGTGGAGTTCTTCGAGCTTGTCTGGTTAAAAACCACCTTTTCATTGGCCTGGGGCGTGGAGTTGCCGGTCCAGTTGCAGGGGCTGGACCAGAA
>CAZRTO010000117.1:0-1699 GCA_964603025.1 uncultured bacterium
ACAATGCGGATGATGTAAGACTGTAAGAGTTCTTTCTGTCGGAGCATTTACCTTTCCTTTTAAATAAAATAAGGGCCTGACAGGGGTTTTTACAGCTCATCTTGCTATTTCCGCTTCATCTGGTAAAATCAGAGTAAAGGAGAATGACATGGCAGATAAACCATTAGTTCTTGTTGTAGATGATGAAGCAATGGCGAGAGAGACCATATCAGAAGTGCTGTCAAAGGATTTTGTCGTGGAGACGGCCGCGGGGGGAGAAGAAGCTCTTGCCAAGGTGAAGGAAAAGAGCGGGTCGGGACCGGGAAAATACGATGTTATTCTGCTTGACATAAGGATGCCTGGAATGGACGGCATTGAAACGCTCAAAAAGATCAAAAGCACGTTCCAAACCATGTCATTTGAATTTGTTATGCTCACAGCGTTTGACGAGGCCAAGTACGCGTGGGAATCCTCAAAGATAGGGGCCTCTGATTACATCACAAAACCTTTTGAGAACGCGGAGCTGACCGCCAGGATAAAAATGGCCGTGGAGAGAAAACGCAGGAGCGACGCCTTGCAAAGAAAAAGCTCATTGCTGGCATGGATATACACAGACGCGCCGAAGGGGGGAGTATACGAAAAAAGGAAGGACCTTTTTGCCGCGCTGAACTCAAAACATGGACAGAGCATGAGCGATATCCCTCTCGAAGACATGGAAGCCATTTATTCCGGCCGGTGGGACGGCAAAACCCCGAAAGAGATCAATCCGAACGAACCTTATTGACAGGCGGGCAGAGTGATAGTGAACAGAGCTCCCGCGCCGGGAGTTGACGCGGCCGTAATTGATCCTTTGTGCTCGCGTATAGTCCTGTAAGCGATCGAAAGCCCCAGTCCGGTCCCTTCCGCCCGGGTCGTGAAGAAGGGGTCGAATATCTGCCCGATCTTGTCGGCGGCGATACCCTCGCCGTTATCTTTTATCTCTATCACAACTTTACCGTCCGAATCAGCGCTGCTCAAAGATATCTCTCCGCCGCAGGGGGTGAAATCTATCGCGTTCAAGATGATATTAAATACAGCCTCTGACAGCGTGACGGGATTTGCCATTATGCGGCTTTTGGCGCCTAAAGAATAGCTTAACTTCAGGTTCTTGTCTTTAATCTTCCCGTCCAAAAGAGCCGCGGTATCCTGGAGTATCTTATTGGTGTCGCAAGGGATCAGCTCTTCCTGGGCTGTTCTGGCGAATTTGAGCATCCTGTTAACTATCCCAAGTATCCTGTCGATCTGTTCGGGGATCAGTTTCGCGAATTTGAGCACATAATCTTTATCGTCTATCTTTTCGATCACGGTCTCCGATTTGGACCTGATAACCGTCATCGGGTTCCTTATCTCATGCGCCAGGCCCGCGGCCAGAGTTCCGAGAGCCGCCAGCCGGGCGTTCTCCTCGGCGGCTTTTTGGGCGATCTTTACCTTTTCCTGTTCGGCAACGAGATCTTTTTGCGCCGTTTCATACGGGCGGACGCGCTCTATAACCGTTGCGATCTGAGGGGCGAGAATACGGAAAACGTCTATTTCGTCATCTTTGAAAGGGTCTTCCGACAGCTTTTTGCCGACCAGAAGCACCGCTATGAGCGATTCTTTGGAAAAACACGGAACATAAAACTCGACATCTTTGGGCCTGTTCTTGATGTCATGAGAGAACACGATCTTTCCGCTGTTTTTG
>CAZRTO010000118.1:0-1664 GCA_964603025.1 uncultured bacterium
ATTTGTTGTTCAGTCAATATCTTCGTAAAATTTGCCGAGTGCTTTCTTTTCTTCCGACGAAAGTTTTTCCTTCTCTTTTTTGATCATTTCATACCCCTTACGCTTTACTTCATCCGAGGCGTGATCATCCAGGTATTCTCTTAGCGTTATCAGGGCGTTCATTGTACATTTACCTTTTATGGTGCCGGGTTTTGCCAGGCTCATGAATGTTTCGCCCGTTCTGGACGACCTATAGCACGCCGCGCAGAAACTCGGAATGAACCCTTTGGCGACCAAAGTGTCCATCATTTCGTCCAAACTCCTGTTGTCCCCCAATTCGAACTGCGCTCCGGTATCTTCGGACTCATCGTAACCGCCGGGAGAAGTCTTGGACGCGGCACTTATCTGAGAGATCCCAAGGTTCAGCAATTCGTCCCTCAGGGCCGGAGCTTCCCTGGTGGACAGTATCATCCCCGTATAAGGGACGGATAATCTTATAACCGCAACGACCTTTTTGAATTCCTGGTCGCTCACTTCATGCGGTATGTTATTCGTGAACTCTACCCCCGGGGCCGGTTCTATCCTTGGGATAGAGATCGTATGAGGTCCGACATTGTGCGCCTTTTCAAGATGCTCAACATGGGACAGCATCGCCAGCGTCTCAAATTTATAATCGTACAATCCGTAGAGCACCCCTATCCCCACATCGTCTATCCCCGCCGCAAATGCCCTGTCCACCGCATCAAGCCTGTTGTCAGGATCGCTTTTGGGCCCGCTGGGATGCATTTTCTTGTAAGTTTCTCCGTGATACGTTTCCTGGAATATCTGGAAAGTACCTATTCCGGACTTTTTCAGTTTTTTGAACTCCTCCACGTTTAAAGGCGCGCAGTTTATATTCACTCTCTTGATCTTGTCTTTCCCGACCCTGGCAGAATATACCGCGTTTATCGCTTCTATGTAGTGATCAACGCTTGACCTGCCCTTTGGCGGGGCTTCTCCGGCAACAACCAGTATCCTCTTGTGCCCGCTTTTCAATAATATTTCGGTCTGCTGCCTGACCTCGTCAGCGGACAAATGAGTCCTCTTTATGGTCTTGTTATCCGCTCTGAAGGCGCAATAGAGGCAGTTGTTGGTACAGTAGTTGCTTATATAAAGCGGAGCAAAAAGCACTATCCTTTTACCGTATATCTTCTGTTTTACCTCTTTAGCGGTCTTAAATAGTTTTTCGAGCAGGTCCTTGTCTTCCACCGCAAGCAGTTTGGCCGTATCTTCCAGAGAAAGCCGCTGCAAAGACAAAGATCTGTTAAGCACCTCTTCCACTTCGCGGCGGCTTACGTTCTTTGTTTTCTCCAAAATACCGTTTATCTTGTTTTCGTCTATGTATTTCATTTGTTTCTCTTCGGATGCCCGTTTTTCAATTTTTTACTTTTAGATTTTTACTTCTTGCTTCTTTAAAAGGCTCCATCACCCTGTCCAGCACCCCGAACATATACGATATCGCAACGCCGTAGTTCGTGATCGGCACTCCCGCGGCTCTGCATTTTTCTATCCTGACAAGCATCTCGCGCCTGGTGACCATGCACCCGCCGCAATGTATGACCAGCTTATACTCGGATAGGTTTTCGGGATAATCCCTGCCGCAAAAAACATCGATCTTCGGCAGGAATCCGAGATATTGCTCTATC
>CAZRTO010000119.1:0-1660 GCA_964603025.1 uncultured bacterium
AGGCCGTACTGGCCCTTGAGATATACCGAGCACGGAAGGACCTTTTTTCTGTCGTTAAGTATGCAGTCGACCATCTCAACGGCCGAAGCCGAAGGAGCGTAATAAGCGCTGCCTGTTTTTAGCAGTTTCACGATCTCTGCGCCGCCGTCCCGGGTGCGCTGTACTATAGAAGTAAGCCGGTCGGCAGGAATGGCCTCTTTGACAGGTTTTCCGTCGATAAATGTATAATCCACCAGCGGGACCATTGCGTCCCCGTGTCCTCCCAGAACGACCGCTTCTATCTTTTTTGCAGGAATTTTTGTTTCTTCAGAAAGAAAACATATGAACCTTGCTGTATCCAGAATGCCCGCCATGCCTATCACCCTGTTGTTATCAAACCCCGTCGTCTTCCAGCAAAGCTGGGTCATCACGTCGAGCGGATTGGTCACCATTATCACAAAAGCCTTGGGGGCGTATTTCTTTATGTTCTTGGATACTTCCGTGATTATCTGACCGTTCTTGATGACCAGGTCTTCGCGGGTCATCCCGGGCTTTCTGGCCAGCCCGGCGGTCACGACGACGACATCGGAATTTTCAATGCGGGAATAATCGTTAGTGCCTTCGATCTTTTTGGAGAATCCTTCGACGGGCGCTGACTGAAGCATATCAAGAGCTTTGCCCTGCGGCACGCCTTCGACAACATCGACAAGAACTACATCCGCCAGATTTTTTTCCGCTATCCTGCGCGCAACTTCTGCGCCAACATTTCCCGCACCTATTACGGATACCTTAGACATCAGATCCTCTTTCTATCTCCTCACCCCGCCTTCGCTCCGCTCAGGCACCCCTCTCCACTCTGTGGAGAGGGGCAGGGGTGAGGCTACATCTTCCTTATTATCGCATCCGCCATTTGCGATGTTCCGACTGCTGTCGGATCGTTGCGGTCGGGCTTCATGTCGTAAGTGACGTCCTTGCCTTCCGCAATGACCGCCGAAATAGCGTTCTCAAGCTTATCGGCCGCGGCATTTTCTTCAAGATAGCGCAACATAAGCACTGCAGAGAGCATCTGGGCTACAGGGTTTACCTTGTTCAGTCCTTTGTATTTGGGGGCGCTCCCGTGGGTAGGCTCAAAAAGCGCGCATCCTTCTCCGATATTTGCGCCCGGCGCTACCCCCAGCCCCCCCACAAGCCCGGCACACAGATCGGAAATGATATCGCCATAAAGATTTGGCAGCACCAGCACATCATAAAGCTCGGGTTTTTGTACGAGCTGCATGCACATGTTGTCCACCAGCACTTCCTGATATTCGATTTTCCCTTCATAATCTTTCGCAACTTGTTTTGCAACAGCAAGAAAAAGCCCGTCGGTATATTTCATGATATTGGCTTTTGAAACAGCTGTGACTTTTTTTCTGTTGTTCTTGACCGCGTAATCAAAAGCGTACTTCACTATCCTTTTAGTCCCGGAAATAGAGATCGGCTTTATTGAAACTCCTGAATCTTTTCTTATGGTTTTTTTTGATGCTTTTTCTATATCTGCGATGAGCCCTTTTGTTTCTTCTTTACCCTCTTCGAACTCTATCCCGGCATAAAGGTCTTCGGTGTTCTCTCTCACAATAACGAGATCTATATTTTCGTATTTCGAGCGGACCCCTTTATATGATTTGCACGGGCGCACACA
>CAZRTO010000120.1:0-1636 GCA_964603025.1 uncultured bacterium
TTTGTTCTTTATTCTCGAGAAATTCGTGCTGTGGCGTCACTGCCATGTTCCTACTTCAGACGAGCATCCGCATCCGGTGGTCTTTATGAACCTGATAGGTGACGGGCTCCATAATCTGTTCGACGGACTTGCCGTTGCCGCGAGCTATGTCATAAGCATCCCAATAGGGATCGCGACGACTGTTGCGGTCGTGCTCCACGAGATCCCTCAGGAAATAGGCGACTTTGGTATTTTAGTGCACGGAGGGGTCCCGCCCAAAAAAGCGCTTTTGCTGAACCTTCTATCGGGATTGCTTGCCGTTGCAGGAGCTGTTATAGCGCTTACTATAGGGACGCACGTTGAAGAAGGCCTGGCTATCCTGCTTCCGGTCACGGCAGGCGGTTTCATCTATATGGCTGCTGCCGATCTGATCCCTTCATTGCACGGGGAAAGGGATTACCCGAGAGCCTGGCTGCAGCTTGTCTTCATACTGCTTGGCATCGGCGTGATGGTACTTTTGAAGCACTGAAAAGGTCAGAGTATCGCCAGGCTTACCGCCATGAGCGCCATGCCTGCTACCAACCCGCCGATCGCATGATGATGCTTGCCGTACTGCCTTGACGCGGGGAGCAATTCGTCGAATGAGATATATATCATTATTCCGGCAACTGCCGCAAAAACTATCCCGAACAGATGTTCCGGGAGAAAGACCGAAAAAAGAGCTATGCCGATAAGTGCCCCGACCGGTTCTGCCAGCCCCGACAAAAATGAACCTAAAAAAGCCGCCTTCCTGCTGCCTGTTGCGTAGAATATAGGGACCGATACCGAAATGCCTTCGGGGATGTTGTGTATCGCTATCGCCACGGCTATGGATATCCCAAGTTTTGGGTCTGCCATAGCCGCCATGAAAGTGGCCAGCCCTTCCGGGAAATTGTGTATGGCGATAGCAAGTGCCATTAATACCCCCGTGCGCAGCAGTCTCGGGTCTTTTTGGGGCTTTTTGCCGGACATCTCTTCAACAGTGTGTATCTCATGAGGATTTTCGACAGAAGGGATGAGGGCGTCTATGAGCGCCATAAAGCCTATCCCCGCAAAGAACGCCGCTATGTTTATCCATTCTCCGGTATTTTGTCCGTAAACCGCGGACAGTGACTCCCTGGACTTGTTCAGGATCTCTACGAACGAAACATAGATCATGACGCCCGCAGAAAAACCCAGGGCGACAGAAAGGGAGCGAGTATCAGTTTTCTTTGTAAAAAAAGCGATCGCACCGCCGATCCCGGTAGAAAGCCCGGCGATCAAGGTCAGTGCAAAAGCGAACAGCATCTTCGAGGTGTCCGGTTATTTCCAGCGGGCAAGCTGAGCAAGTTCCAGCCGGGCTATCTCTAGCGCCTTTTCTTCCGGGATAGCCACCTTTGCTATCATTACATGCGCTACCTTGTCCACCATTTCTTCGAGAGTGATGCCCGGCTCGGTAAAGGCGCCGTCATGAAAGCAGAACCTGCAGTATTCTTTGTTGGCAGAGCCGTCGGCATTGGTCCCGTAGTCCTCTTTTTTCGCCATAGGCATGCTGCAGCTCTGGCATTTTGTCGCATTTGTCATTTCATCGCTCCTTCACAAAGTTATAGATATCAATATAAAAGAAAACGTCCCTGCT
>CAZRTO010000121.1:0-1514 GCA_964603025.1 uncultured bacterium
TTGTCTTTCGGATATTCCACGCGCTCGAATTTCTCGTCCTTTTTGATGATCTCGGACATTTTTTCTTCGATCTTGGGCAGGTCTTCATCCGTTAAAGTGCGGGGCAGTTCAAAATCGTAGTAAAAACCGTCCTCTATGGCGGGTCCTATGGCAAGTTTCGCGCCGGGGAAAAGCTGTTTTACCGCGGCGGCCATTATATGGGATACACTATGGCGCAGAGTTTCAAGAGCGTCGTGTTGCATAGATATATTATACACCAAACCCTCACCCCTGCCCCTCTCCCAAAGGGAGAGGGGGCTTTCTATATGCTAAAAGAATGCCGGGGTAACAATGCCCGACGCTGAAGCGTCGGCTCCGAAAATCGCATTTGGCAATGATGCTAAAACTTGATAAGCTGCGAACAATCCGTATTGAAAGCTTTGGCAAGCTTTTCTATTGTGTCAAGACGTACATAGGATGGGTTTTTGCCTTCTAGTTTTTGCAAATGCTTGTAATCTATCCCCGCAAGCTCAGCAAGTTTTTCTTGAGAATACTTATGTTTTCTTCTCAAGGTCCTTATCCTGTCTGCAAATCTGTATTTTATATCCCTCACAAACAAAGAGTATGCCAAATAGACATTTGCCTTGACACCGTTTATTTGCGGTGTTAGGATAAGTAATCATATTTTAAAGGAGTCGCAAATCATGAAAAACGCAGCACTTCGTTTGTTTGTATTTACAATTATATTGTGCATCCCCTCAATATGTATCGCTAGCATATATGGAACGCTAAACATTGTCGCCGAAGACGACAGTGCTGAGATTTATTTAAACGGGGCTTACGCCGGAAATAAGATCGTAAATATTGACCGCCTTTCCCCCGGATTGCACAAAGTCGAAGTAAAAGTAGGAAACAGAACGATCTATGACAAATCAGTTTTTCTTCAGGAAGGCAAACAGATGAATATTAGCGTTGACAGAAAAATTATCAATTTCCCTATTGTCATGGACATCGGATATGGAAGCTATGTGTTTGGCAAAAATACACCTGATTACATTTTAAAAAACGATCCAAATCCAATCAGCATCGGCTTTGGCCTCAAAAATGATCTATTTGGTATTCCAGACATCAATTATGTTATCGGCGCATGTTTCAATACTAGAATTGATGCAGCACAGATTTCATACGGATACGCGGATCTTTGTATAGAAAACGACAAGGCTTTCACTCAATTCGGAATAAATTACCCTTATTGGGATACCGGACCAGACTATTCCATAACAAGCAAAATTGGATATCAAGCAATGGCAGGATTCAAGATTAATAACAATTTTTCTATCGGGTTAAGAATTATCAACATTAATGGTAGAGCCGTACAAAAACCGGCCGATGAATATTCTGTTTATTCTGATGTTTCTGTATATAATTCCATTGTATTCATAAGAATCCAATAATAACCGAATCGTTCAAGCAAGCATTCTAATTCCTGCTCTCCAGCTTATTGAGCCTGTCGAGGATAGTCCTGTGGTCGATGA